>NZ_JBVJMN010000048.1:0-67935 GCF_055584185.1 Streptomyces sp. NPDC104202
GTTCTCGTACGGGACGTACTCGCGCTTTCGCCCGGTGCGGCGAGAGCGCGTGCCAGGCGTCGCGGGGCAGAGGGGATGGTGACGACAGGCCCTAGAGGGCGGGGTAGTCGATGTAGCCCTGGGGGCCGCCGGCGTACATGGTGGCGGTGTCCAGGGTGTTGTAGGGGCCGTCGTTGCGCAGCCGGGCGGGCAGGTCGGGGTTGGCGATGAAGAGCCGGCCGAAGGCGACGAGGTCGGTGGTGCCGTCCTCGATCAGGGCGAGGGAGGCGGCGTCGGTCTCCGCTTCGGTGGCCGGGTTGAGGATGAAGGTGCCGGCGAACCGCTTGCGCAGGTCGAGGACGAGCGGGCGGCGCTCGGGGGACGTCTCCAGGACGTGGAGGTAGGCGATGCCGACGGGCTCGATGGCGGTGAGCAGCGCGGTGTAGAGCTCCTCGGTGTCGGTCTCGCTGATGTCGTTGAGCGTGTTGGCCGGGGAGATCCGCAGGCCGGTGCGCTCGGGGCCGATCTCGGCGGCGACGGCGCGGACGACCTCGACGGCGAAGCGGATGCGGTTCTCGACGGAGCCGCCCCACTCGTCGGTGCGGTGGTTGGAGCCGGAGGCGAGGAACTGCTGGATGAGGTAGCCGTTGGCGCCGTGGATCTCGACGCCGTCGAAGCCGGCCTCGACGGCGTTGCGGGCGGCGGAGGCGAAGCCGGCGACGGCCTCGCGCACCTGGTCGCCGGTGAGCTCGCGCGGGGCGACGAAGTCCTTGGGGCCCTCGTGGGTGTAGACCTGGCCGGCGGCCGCGACGGGCGAGGGGCCGACGGGGTGGAGGTCGCCGTCGAGGAGGTCGGGGTGGCCGATCCGCCCGGAGTGCATCAGCTGGGCGAAGATCCGGCCGCCGCGGGCGTGGACGGCGGCGGTGACCTCGCGCCAGGCGGCGATCTGCTCGCGGCTGTGCAGCCCGGGGGTGTCGGGGTACCCCTGGCCCTCGGGGACGGGCTGGACGCCCTCGGTGATGATGAGGCCGGCGGAGGCGCGCTGGGCGTAGTACTCGGCGACGGCGGCCGTGGGGGTGCCGTCCCGGCCGTCGGCGCGGCTGCGCGTCATGGGGGCCATCGCGATGCGGTTGGCGAGGCGGGTGCCGGCGAGGTCGATGGGGTCGAATGCAGTGGTCACGGCTGTCCCTCACAGAAATATGTGGTCGGCCAACTATTCGGGCCGATGCCACTGTAACGCATTTAATTGGCCAGCCAAGAGAATCCCTGGCCACGGTAATCTGGAGGTCGAGAGCCGTCCCGAGGAGCCCGTGATGTCAGGAACCGACCCGGTCTGTACCGCCCCGTCCGCCGAGCCGCGGCCCCCCGCCGCGTGCGGCGGGACGGTCAGCCACACCCTGGCGTGGGTCGCGCGGATGCACCGGATCGCCATGGGCCGGCGACTGCGGGACCTCGGCCTCTACCCGGGCCAGGAGCTGATGATGATGCGCCTGTGGGACTGCGGCCCGGTCCGCCAGTCCGAGCTCATCCAGTCGCTCGGCCTCGACCCCTCGACCGTGACGAAGATGCTCCAGCGCCTGGAGCAGTGCGGATACGTCCGCCGCAGCCCGGACCCCGCCGACCGCCGCGCGGTCCTGGTCGAGGCCACGGAACGGGGCGCGGCCCTGCGCGCCGGCGTCGAGGGCGCCTGGACGGACCTGGAGGACCGGACGCTGGCCGGGCTCGCCCCGGCCGACCGTGCCGCGCTCGCCCGGCTGCTCGGCCTGGTGGGCGACAACCTGGCCGAGGAGGCGGGCGAGGAGGCCGCCGCCTGCCCCCCGGCACCGGGAGCCGTCTGCTGAGACCGGGCGGGGCGGGTCAGTCCGCCAGGACGTCCAGGGCGCGGTCCACGTCCGCAGCCGTGTTGTACAGGTGGAAGGAGGCCCGGAGGTTGCCCGCGCGGGCCGAGAGCAGGACGCCGGCCTCCTGGAGCGCGTCGGCGCGGTGGCCGAGGCCGGGGATCGCGACGACCGGGGAGTCGTCCGGGACGGGGGCGTGGCCGAGGGCCAGCAGACCGGAGCGGAAGCGGGCCGCGAGCCCCTTGTCGTGGGCCTGGACGCGCCCGATGCCGATCTCCTCCAGGAGCGCGAGCGAGCGGGCCGCGCCGTGGTACGAGAGGAACGCGGCGGGCTCGTCGAAGCGGCGGGCGGAGCGGGCGAGTTCACGGACCGGACCGTAGACGTTGGCCCACAGCTCCTCGCCCGTGACCCAGTTGGCGTGGATCGCGAGAAGCGAGTCCTGCGCCTCCTCGGTGACGGTGAGGAAGGACGCGCCGCGGGGGCAGAGCAAGTACTTGTAGCCGCCGGCGACCGTGTAGTCCCACTCCCCCGCGTGCAGCGGCAGCCAGCCGGCCGACTGCGTGGCGTCCAGGAGGGTGCGGGCGCCGTGGGCGGCCGCCGCCTCCCGCACCGCCGCGAAGTCGGCCGTACGGCCGTCCGCCGACTGCACGGCGGAGAACGCGACGAGCGCCGTCCCGGGGCGCACGGACTCGGCGAGCCGCTCCAGCGGCACGAACCGGGTCTTGAGGTCGCCCCGGACGGTGAAGGGGGTGATGACGGAGGAGAAGTCGCCCTCGGGGAAAAGGATCTCGGCACCCGCGGGCATCGACTGGGCGATCATCCCGCAGTGCACGGCGACGGAGCTGCCGACGGCGACCCGCTCGGGGGCGACGTGCGCGATCCGGCCGTAGGAGGCGCGGGCCTCGTCGACGAGCGCGAAGCTGCCGGCGCCGCCCGGACGGCCGTCGGCGGTCTCCTCGGCGAGCCGCGTGACGGCCTCGACGGTCCGGCGCGGCAGAAGTCCGCAGGCCGAGGTGTCCAGATAGGTCTTCTTGGGCGCGAACTCGGCTCCGCCGAGCGGCTGGTCCAGGGAATCCATGCTCCCAGCCTGGATTCCCCACGATCACCCGTCAATGGCGATCCGATCGTGGGGAACACCCAAGCCGCGCTTATCTCCGCAGGTCAGACCGGTGGAACCGGCCGGCGGCGGTCAGGACTGCGGAACCTCGCAGGCGCCGTCCGGGCCGCAGACCTCCGCGTCGGAGCCGACCGGCTGGAGCGCCCGGCCCTGCCACGCCTGCTCCAGGGCCTGGGTGAAGACCTCGGCGGGCTGGCCGCCGGAGACGCCGTAGCGGCGGTCGAGGACGAAGAACGGGACGCCGTTGGCGCCGAGTTCGGCGGCCTCCCGCTCGTCCTCGCGGACGGCGTCGGCGTAGGCGGACGCGTCGGTGACCACGGCCCGCACCTCGGTCTCGTCGAGACCGGCCTCGACGCCGAGCGCGACCAGGGTCTCGTCGTCGAAGACGGAGCGCTCCTCGGCGAAGTGGGCGCGGTAGGCCAGGTCGAGCAGCTCGCTCTGGCGGCCGCGCGCCTTGGCGAGGTGGAGCAGCCGGTGGATGTCGAAGGTGTTGCCGTGGTCGCGGCCCTCGGTCAGGTAGTCGAGACCCTCGGAGTGGGCGTTGGAGGCGACGTGCGCCTCCATGGCGCGGGCCTCGTCGAGGGTGCGGCCGTACTTCTTCGCCAGCATCTCCAGGACGGGCGCCCGGTCGCCCTTGGGGCTGCGGGGGTCGAGCTCGAAGGAGCGGTGCACGACCTCGACGTCGTCGCGGTGGGCGAAGGCCGCGAGCCCCTTCTCGAAGCGGGCCTTGCCGATGTAGCACCAGGGGCAGGCGATGTCGCTCCAGATCTCGACGCGCATGTGACTTCTCTCCGAGGGTTGCCGGTGGGTGTTCCCTGACGGAACGTGCCGGACGGTCGTCTTCATTCCGTTCCGGGCCCCGGTGTGACCCGGAGCACGGGCCGGCCGAAGGAGGCGCGGTAGCCGCTCGGGGTCAGGCCCGTGCGGCGCAGGAGGTGCTTGCGGAGGGAGTCCGCCCCGCCCAGTCCGGCGGAGCGCGCCACCGCGTCCATCGGGAGCGAGGTGGTCTCCAGGAGCTCCTTGGCCCGCTCGACGCGCTGGTGCAGCAGCCACTGGAGCGGGCTGACCCCGGTCTCGGCGTGGAAGCGGCGCGAGAGGGTGCGCACGGAGACGCCGGCGTGCCGGGCGAGGTCGGTGAGGCCGAGCGGTGCGTCGAGGTGTTCCATCGCCCACGCGCGCGTGTCGGCGAAGGAGACCCCGCGCTCGGGCGGCAGCGGGGTCTGGGTGAACTGGGTCTGGCCGCCGGGCCGCACGGGCGCGACGAGGGCGAGCCGGGCGACGGTATTGGCGACGGCCGCCCCGTGGTCGGTGCGGATGACGTGCAGGCAGAGGTCGATCCCGGCCGCGTATCCGGAAGAGGTCAGCACGGGGCCGTCCTGGACGAACAGCACGTCGTCCTGGAGGTCGACCGACGGGTGGCGGGCCGCGAGGAGCGGGCTGTAGGCCCAGTAGGTCGTCGCCGCCCGGCCGTCGAGCAGTCCGGCCTCGGCGAGCGCGAAGGCCCCGGTGCAGATGGAGGCGATCCGGCTGCCCCCGCCCGCGGCGGCCCGCAGCGCGTCGAGGATGCGGGGGTCGGGGTCGCTGTAGGAGCCGCTGCCCGCGAGGACCACCGTGTCGGCCCCGGCGACGGCGTCGAGGCCGTGCGGGACGAGCAGGTCGAGTCCGCCGGTGGTGGTGACGGGGCCGGGGTCGGGGGCGCAGATGACGGTCTCGTATCCGGGCCGGCCGTCGATCTCGACCTTGCCGAACAGCATCTCGGGGATGGCCAGGTTGAACATCGAGACGGGCGGGGCGGCGATCACGGCGACGCGCCGGACGCGGTGGTCGACGGGCATGGCCAGAACCTCCGGGCATATGGCATTCGGGCCACTACTGTACGTCCCCGCCGGTCACGAAGCTGGGGGCATGTCCTCAACAGACCTCGCGCGGGCCGCCGTTGCCGCCCCGTCCCCCCGCCGCCGTCCCCCGTCCCCCATGCCGCCGCGCACCGGCTCCCCCGGCACCGCGCTGGCCGCGGCGATGCTGGGCTTCGCCCTGATCACCCTCGACACCTCCGTCGTCAACGTCGCCCTGCCCGCGATCGGCGCCGACCTGCGGACCGGGATGTCCGGCCTCCAGTGGGTGGTCGACGCCTACACGCTGGCCTTCGCCGCGCTGCTGCTCTCCAGCGGGGCGCTCGCCGACCGGGTGGGGGCGAGCCGGGCCTACGCGGCGGGCGTCGTCCTCTTCACCCTGGCCTCGGCGGCCTGCGGCCTGGCCCCGGGCCTGCCGGCGCTGCTCGCGGCGCGCGTGGTGCAGGGCGTGGCGGCGGCCGTGATGCTGCCGGCCTCGCTCGCCCTGGTCCGGGAGGCGTACGGCGATCCGGGCCGACGGGCCCGCGCGGTGTCGCTGTGGGCGGCGGGCGGCACGGTCGCGGTGGCGCTCGGCCCGGTCGTGGGCGGGGCACTGACCACGGCCTGGAGCTGGCGGGGCGTCTTCTTCGTCAACCTCCCGGTGGGGCTCGTCGCCCTGGCCCTGCTGACCCGGGTGGCGCGGTCGGAGCGCCGGCCCGCCCCGTTCGACCTGGCGGGGCAGCTGGCGGCGGTGACGGCGCTCGGGGCGCTCACCTTCGCGGCCATCGAGGGCGGCACGGCGGGCCTGTGGGCGCTGGGGGCCGCGGTGGCCGCCTTCGCCGCGTTCCTGCTGGTCGAGGCCCGGCGGCGGCACCCGATGGTACCGCTCGGGCTCTTCCGGAACCCGACGGTGGCGGTCGCCGTCGCGGCGGGTTCGGCGAACAGCGTCGCCTTCTACGGCATGATCTTCGTCTTCGGCCTCTTCTTCCAGCAGGTGCTGGGCCTGTCGGCGCTCGAAGCGGGCCTGATGTTCCTGCCGATGACGGGGCTCCTCGCCGGGGTCAACCTCCTCTCGGCGAAGGCCGCGGCGCGGTACGGGGCCCGGCTTCCGGTGGTCGCCGGCCAGGCGGTCGCCGTCGCCGGCCTCCTCGGCCTGCTGACGGTGGACGCGGACTCCTCCCGGGTGGCGCAGGCCCTGCTGCTCGTCCCGCTGGCCCTGGGTGCGGGCTTCTCCCTGCCGCCGCTGATCGCCGCGATGATGGAGGCCGTGCCGGCGGAGCGCGCGGGGACGGCGGCGGGACTGCTGAACGCGGTCCGCCAGACGGCGGGCGCCCTCGCCGTCGCGGTCTTCGGTTCCCTGGCGGCGCGGGACATGGCGACGGCGCTCCGCGCCGGCCTCCTGATCAGCGCCGGCCTCCTCGCCGTGACGGCGCTGGCCTCGCTCCGGCTGCCGCGCGGCCGGGCGTGACCCGGTGTCACACCCTCTCGCGGTACCGGCCCGGCGCCACGCCGTGCGCGCGCTCGAAGGGCCGGCGCCGGGCGAGGGGGCTTCAGCGCCGCGGTACTCCCAGGGGGTTGCCGTCGCGGAGTTCCGGCGGGAGGAGGGGGTCGGGGGTCGACTGGTAGGTGACGGGGCGCAGCCAGCGCTCGATCGCGGTGGCGCCGACCGAGGTGCCGGTGGAGGTGGTGGCCGGGTAGGGCCCGCCGTGGTGCTGGGCGGGCGCGACGGCCACGCCGGTGGGCCAGCCGTTGACGAGGACCCGGCCCGCCAGCGGGGTGAGTTCGGCGAGCAGCGGGGCGGCGTCGGCGTCCTCCGCGGCGACGTGGAGGGTGGCGGTGAGGTTGCCCGGCAGCCGGCCGAGGACGGCGGTGACCTCCTGGGCGGAGGAGTAGCGGGCGACGACGGTGACGGGCCCGAAGCACTCCTCCAGGAGGAGGGCGTGGCCGCCGTCGGCGAGCCGGTCGGCGTCGACGTCGAGGACGCCGGCGCTGACGGTGTGCTCGCCGCCCGCGCCGGGGGTGACGGGGGTGCGCACCCCGTCGAGCGCGGCGCGCTCGGCGACGCCGGTGACGAAGGCGTCCCGCATCCGGTGGTCGAGCATCACGGCCGGCTCGGTCTCGCAGACGGCGGCGGTGAGGGCGGCGAGGAAGCGGTCGCCGTCCTCGCCGTGGGGAGCCAGGACGAAGCCGGGCTTGGTGCAGAACTGGCCGGCGCCGAGGGTCATGGAGCCGGCCAGGCCGCCGCCGATCTCCTCGGCGCGCTCGCCGGCGGCGGCGGGGGTGATGACGACCGGGTTGAGGGAGCCGAGTTCGCCGTGGAAGGGGATGGGGACGGGCCGGGCGACGGCCGCGTCGAACAGGGCCCGGCCACCGCGGACCGAGCCGGTGAAGCCGGCGGCCGCGACGAGCGGGTGGCGGACGAGGGCGACGCCCGCGTCGAAGCCGTGGACCAGGACGAGGACGTCCTCGGGCAGACCGGCCTTGGCCGCGGCGCGGCGCAGCAGGGAGGCGCAGATCTCGGAGGTGGCCGGGTGGTCGGGGTGGGCCTTGACGACCACGGGGCAGCCGGCCGCGAGGGCGCTCGCGGTGTCGCCGCCGGGGACGGAGAAGGCGAGCGGGAAGTTGCTGGCGGCGTAGACGGCGACGACGCCGAGCGGGATCTTCCAGCGGCGCATGTCGGGGCGGGGCGGGGTGGCTCCCGGGTCGGGGAGGTCGATCCGGACGTCGAGGTAGGACCCTTCCTCGACGACGTCGGCGAAGGCCCGCAACTGGGCTGTGGTGCGGGCGAGTTCCCCGGTGAGGCGGACCGGGCCGAGGGCCGTCTCGGCGTCGGCGGCCTCGGCGATCTGCGGGCCGGCCCCGTCGAGGAGGTCGGCGGCGGTGCGGAGGAACACGGCCCGCGCGGCGCGGTCGGCGAGGGCCCCGCGGGTGGCGTGCGCGGCCCGGACGGCCCGGTCGACCTCCGCCGCTGTGGCCTCCACCGCAACCTGCTCGCGCGGCTTCCCCGTCCGGGGGTCCACACTCCACACTGGTTCTGCCGCCACCGCCACGCCCCTGTTCGCTATTCTGAACACAGTTCCCGTAGATGAACGCATCTGTGCGGGACTCTATTGACGGCCCGGCCGTCTCCACAAGGGGCCCCGCCCGGCCAGGACGGCCGCCGGGCGTCCGGAGACCGGCCGGAGGGACGACCGGGCAGGACCCGGACGATGACAGAGGGGCGAGGGTCATGGTGACTGCCGACGCGGGTGGGGCGCAGGTGAAGTCCGCGGTGCGGACCGTGGAGCTGCTCGAGTACTTCGCCGGACGCCCGGGGATGCACTCGCTCGCCGCCGTGCAGGAGGCCGTCGGCTACCCCAAGTCCAGCCTGTACATGCTGCTGCGCACCCTGGTCGAGCTGGGCTGGGTGGAGACGGACTCCACCGGCACCCGGTACGGCATCGGCGTGCGGGCGCTGCTCGTCGGCACCTCCTACATCGACGGCGACGAGGTGGTGGCCGCCTCCCGGCCGACCCTGGACCGGCTCTCCGACGACACCACCGAGACCATCCACCTGGCGCGCCTGGACGGCACCAACGTGGTCTATCTGGCGACCCGCCAGTCCCAGCACTACCTGCGGCCGTTCACCCGTGTCGGGCGCCGGCTGCCCGCGCACTCGACCTCGCTCGGCAAGGCGCTGCTCGCCACCCACACCGACGAGCAGGTCCGCAAGCTGCTCCCGGAGACCCTCCCGGCGCTGACCGAGCACACCCTCACCGACCGCGAGGAGCTCATCGAGGAGCTGCGGGTCATCCGCGAGCAGGGGTACGCGGTGGACCGCGAGGAGAACACCCTCGGGCTGCGCTGCTTCGGCGTCGCGATCCCGTACCGGACCCCGGCCCGGGACGCGATCAGCTGCTCGGTCCCGGTGGCGCGGCTCACCCCGGCCCACGAACAGCTGATCAAGGACGCCCTGTTCGACGCGCGCGACCGGCTGACCCTCGCGACCCGCCGGCTCTGACCCCGCCCCGCAGGCCCCGCCCCGCCCGATGACCCCACCGGACCGCTGACCCCAGCGCGCGCGGGGCCGGCCGCGCGGGGTCAGCCGCGCTCGGCCAGCGCCGCCTGCCAGACCGGGCTGTCGACGTAGTGGTTGTCGTACGTCTCCGAGGACGCCTTGATCTCCTCGAAGCTCGCCTCGCCCCGCATGACCCGGCCCAGCAGACGCAGGTAGTCGAAGCGGGCCATGCCGGGCGTGAAGACGAAGAGCACGTCGGCCTCGGCGCCAGGCGCCGCCGCGAAGGCGTGCGGGGTATGCGGCGGGACGAGCAGGAAGTCGCCCTCCTCCAGGACGCTCAGCTCCTCGCCGACCAGGACCTGGAGCGAGCCGCCGAGCACGTAGAACATCTCCGACGCCTTGGTGTGGAAGTGCGCCGGGGCCCCGACCGCGCCCTTCGCGAACGAGGAGCGGTAGCTGGTCAGCCGGCCGCCGGTGGTGCCGGAGTCGGCGAGCAGGGTCATCACGCTGCTCGGGTCGGCGGTGGTCTCGGCGTCGGCGGCGCGGGTCAGGAGCGGGGCGAAGGTCTCGGTCTCGTTCATGATCACTACTCTAGAAGGCCATTGACCCCGGGACATGGGTCAATCGACCACCGGAATCACGGGTCAATTCCCGCTCCCGGCACCCGGGGACGAGGCCGCCTCCGCCGCGCGGCGGAGGCGGTTCAACACCCGGCAGGACGTGCCGGCGGGGGCCCGCGCGGGAGCGTGGAGCCATGACACGGACCGCTCCCCACCCCGCCCCGCCCGCCGCTTCCGACGCCGCCGGCCACCGTCCGGGGGCCGCCCGCCGGGCGCTGCGCCTCCTCGCGATCCTCTCCTGCGTCCCGTACGTCGCGCTCAAGGTCGCCTGGGTGGCCGGCGGAAGGATCGGCATCCCGGCCGGGAGCGTGCTCCTGGAGCACCCGCGGATGATGGTCGTCGCCAACTCCGTCTCGGTGCTCGCCGACGTCCTCGTCGCCGTCCTCGCCCTGCTGCTCACCCAGCCCTGGGGGCGACGGGTGAGCGCCCCTCTCCTCGCGCTGCCGATGTGGGCGGCGACCGGGCTGCTCGCCCCGATCATGACCGGCTACCCCACCCAGCTGGCGGTCGCCGTCCTCACCGGCGGCGGGAAGGCCGCCGAGCCGGGCGAACCCTTCCTCGACTCCTGGGTCTTCGCCGTCGTCTACAGCGGCTTCATCCTCCAGGGGCTCTCCCTCGGCACCCTCTTCGCCCTCTACGCCCGGGACCGCTGGGGCCGGCTGTGGAGCGGCCGGCTCGGCGACCCGGCCGCCGCGTCCGGAACCGGGCAGCGGGCCGCCGCGTGGGCGGGTGCGGTGCTCGCCCTCCTGCCCACCGCGCTGCACCTGATGTGGGCGGCCGGTGCGACGACCGGTCTGTCGGCCCGCCGGACCGCCGAACGCGACGCCGGCTTCCACGTCCTGGAGGCCCAGTGGTGCGGGTTCCTCGCCGTCGCCGTCGCCGCCGCCCTCGTCCTGGCGCTGCGGCGCCCCGCCCGGCTCCGCGTCCGCACCGCCCTCGCCCTGGCCTGGACGTGCTCGGCCGCCGTCGGCTGCTGGGGTGCCTATCTGTCCCTGGTCGCGCTGCTCCCGGAGGCGGATCCGGCCGAGCGGGTCCCCGGCCTCGTACAGCTGTCCTACGCTGGCGACATGATCACCGGCTTCGTCCTCGCCGCGAGCGTGGCCCTGTTCCTGCGGCGGCGGAGCGCCGCGGCGTGAGGCGGGGCGTGCGTGCCCTGGTCGGGCAGCGGGCCCGGCTGCGCTGGCTGCACCTGATCCTCGGCGGCGCGCTGTTCATGCCGTACTGGCTGGTCGGCACCGTGGTCATGGGCCCCTTCCTCGACGACGCGGCGATGTTCTCCGGCGGGCTCGGGGTGCAGCTCGGCGCGTACGCGGTGGCCCTGCCGCTCGTCGCCGTCACGGCGCTCTTCCCGCTGGCCCGGCCGATGTCGGTCGCGGCGGCGCGGACGCTGTGCGGGGTGCCGGCCGACGTCTTCGCCGACGGACCGGCCCGCGGCCGTGCGGCCAGGGCCGGGACGGCCGGCTGGTTCGTCCTGCACCTGGGCACCGGGGCGCTGGTCAGCGGGGCGACCCTGGCCCTGCCGCCGTTCGCGGTGGCCGTGATGGGACTGCCGTTCTCCCCGGCGCTGCGGGAGTCGGAGGTCGGCCGCTTCTGGGGGCTCGACCGGCCCTGGTGGGACTGGGCCGCGCTCCCGACGGGGCTGCTCCTGCTGCTCGCGCCGGCGGTGGCGGCCGCCGCCGTCGGCGCGCTGCTCGCCCGGCAGGCACCCCGGCTCCTCGGGCCGGGCCCGGCGGACCGGCTCGCGGCGGCCGAGCGGCGCGCGGCGGAGGCCGAGTCCCGCAACCGGCTCGCCCGCGAGCTGCACGACTCGGTCGGCCACGCGCTGAGCGCCGTCACCCTCCAGGCCGGTGCGGCCCGCCGGGTCCTGGACGGCGACGCGGCGGACCTGGAGTTCGTCCGGGAGGCCCTGACGGCCATCGAGGAGACCACGCGGCGCACGGTCGGGGAGCTGGACTGGGTCCTCGGCGTCCTGCGGGACGAGGGGCGGACGGACAGCGGGGGTCCCGGCCCCGGGCTCGACGCCCTGGAGGCCCTGGTGCGGGGTGCCGGACCGCGGGTGGCCCTGACCGTCTCCGGGGACCTCGGCGCCGCCCCGGAGGCGCTGTCACGGGAGGCGTACCGGATCGTCCAGGAGGGGCTGACGAACGCCACCCGGCACGCGGGCGGCGCGCCCGTCGCCGTACGGCTCGACGCACGGAACGACGCATGGGAGATCACGATGGAGAACCCGCTGCCCGAGCGGCCGCCGGTCGTCCGCCCGCACGGCGGACACGGCCTGCGCGGGGTCGGCGAGCGGGCCCGGCTCCTCGGCGGCACCGCCGAGGCGGGTCCCGTGGACGGCGTGTGGCGCCTCGCGGTCAGGATCCCCCGGTGACCGCCCCGGTCCGGGTCGTCCTGGCCGACGACGAGCGGATGGTGCGGACCGCCCTGCGCGTCATCCTCGACGCGGAGCCCGGCCTGCGGGTCGTCGGCGAGGCCGCCACCGGCCCCGAGGCCGTGTCGGTCGTGCGGGCGGAGCGGCCGGACGTGGTCCTCATGGACGTGCGGATGCCCGGGATCGACGGCATCCGGGCGACCGAGCAGATCCTCGCGTCGATGACGGACGCGCCCCGGATCGTCGTCGTCACGACCTTCGAGAACGACTCCTACGTCTACGACGCCCTGCGGGTCGGCGCCGCGGGCTTCCTCCTCAAGCGCGCCGCGGCGGAGGAGCTGATCGCCGCCGTGCGCCTGGTGGCCCGCAGCGACTCCCTCCTCTACCCGGCCGCCGTGCGCGCCCTCGCGGCGGAGCACGCGCGCCGCGGTCCCGCGGCCGCCCCGCCCTGGGCCGCGCGGCTCACCGACCGCGAGGCGCAGGTCCTGCGCCTGGTGTCGACGGGGCTGACGAACGGGGAGATCGCCGGCCGCATGGGCGTCGGCCCCGCCACGGTCAAGACCCACGTCGCGGCGGTCCTGGCGAAGCTGGGCGCCCGCGACCGGACGCAGGCCGTGATCCTGGCGTACGAGTCGGGGTTCGTGGGGGCGGGCTGACGGCGCGGACGGCTCTCCCCTCGCCGGGCGGTCCGGCGGCGACCCGCCGGGGCCTTCCCGCGGGCCGGCGCCCCGCGGGCGTAGCCGGCGGTTCGCCGAGAAGGCGTACATGAAGGTTCGCTGAGAAACGGGACACATCCGGAACGTCTGCTACCGGGCCGTTCGTCCCCCTCAGTGCGATGAACAAGACGATCAGGCACACGTCGGTCTTCGTGCTCATCCTGGTGCTGGCCCTGCTGGGCCGGGCGACCTGGGTGCAGGCGTACGAAGGCAAGGCGCTCGCGGACGACTCGAAGAACCGGCGGAAGACCATCGCGCAGTACGCGCAGCCGCTCGGGAACATCGTCGTGGCCGGCTCGCCGGTCACCGGCTCGAAGAGGACGGAGGGAGACGACCTCGCCTACCGGCGGACCTACACGGACGGGAAGCTGTACGCGGCGGTCACCGGCTACAGCTCGCAGGCGTACGGGGCGACCCAGCTGGAGGGGATCTACTCGGGGATCCTCGACGGGACCGACGACCGGCTGAAGAACCCGCTGGACGCGGTCACCCGCAAGCAGCAGGAGCCCGGCACGGTGATCACCACCATCGACCCGGACGTGCAGAAGGCCGCCTACCGGGCGCTGGGCGACAAGAAGGGCGCGGCCGTCGCGATCGACCCGGCGACCGGCCGGATCCTCGCCCTCGCCTCCACGCCCTCCTACGACCCGTCGAAGATCGCCGGTTCCGCCGACGGCGCGGCCTGGCAGGCCCTGACCGCCGACGAGGACAAGCCCATGGTCAACCGGGGACTGCGCCAGCCGCTGCCGCCCGGCTCGACCTTCAAGCTGGTCGTCGCGGCGGCGGCGCTGGAGAACGGGCTGTACGGCTCGGTGGACACGGCGACCGACAGCCCCGACCCGTACACCCTGCCGGGCACCCGGACCGTCCTGCGCAACGAGAACTCCTCGGCGCCCTGCGAGGACGCCACGATCCGCACGGCGCTCCGGTACTCCTGCAACAACGTCTTCGCCAAGATGGCCGTCGACCTCGGGCAGGACAAGGTGAAGGCGATGGCCGACCGGTTCGGCTTCGACGACGGCACGCTCGACGTCCCGGTCCGCGCCTACCCGAGCGTGTACCCGTCGGGCATGGACAAGGCGCAGACGGCGCTCACCGGCATCGGGCAGTTCGACGTGACGGCCACGCCGCTCCAGATGGCGATGGTGTCGGCCGCGATCGCCCACGACGGCCTGCTGGCGGCCCCGCACATGGTGTCGCAGGTCGTCGACTCCGACGGCGACCCGCTGACCACCTACGAGGACGGGGACACCGAACGGATCGTCTCCTCCTCGACGGCCGAGCAGCTGCGCAGCGCGATGGTGACCGTGGTGGAGCAGGGCACGGGCACCAACGCGGCCGTGGCCGGCGCGGAGGTCGGCGGCAAGACGGGCACCGCGCAGCACGGCGAGAACAACAGCAAGACGCCGTACGCCTGGTTCACCTCCTACGCCAAGGACCCCTCCACCGGGAAGCAGGTCGCGGTCGCGGTGATGATCGAGGACTCGGGCGCGGCGCGCTCCGAGGTCAGCGGCAACGGCCTGGCCGCGCCGGTGGCGCAGAAGATGATGGCGGCGGCGCTGAAGTGACGTCGGACGGGGACCGATTGGCCGTCGGGCCCCGTCACACGATATGCAGGGGCACGTCCCGCGATCGCACGCGCTTTCGCCTCGCGGGACGTGCCCCTGCTCTCGTCCCACGGAGGACCGCCGTGCGTCTGCCCCGTTCCCTGTCCGGCTGGACCATGGCGGTCTTCGGCGTGCTGGCCGCCGCGCTCGGGGTGGTCGGCCTGGTCTCCCCCGACGTGCTGCTGACCGTCATGGGCTTCGAGCCGGTGCCCGGGGACGGGCGCGCGGACGGCGACCACACCCTGGTGTTCCTGACCGCCTCCTCGATGGCCGCGCTCAACATGGGCGTCTACTACGTGCTGGCGGCCCTCGCGGACTGGAGGGCGTTCTTCCGCTGGACGGTCCCCTTCCGCCTCCTCACCTGTGCGGTCTTCACCCTCGCGGTCGTCACCGGCCGTGCCCCCGCCGGCTTCCTCGGCGTCGGCCTGTGGGAGGGCCTCGGCGCGGTGGTGACGGGGGCCGCCCTGCGGTACGAGGCCACGCGCCGGCCGCCGGTGACCGCCGGGGGATGAGCCCCGGCCGGGGCGTTCCCTACGGCGGATGACCGATTCGGGGCGGCCACCTCAGACGCGAGGCTGCGGTCATGCGCTGGTATCTGACAGGTGTCGTCGTGTCCGGATTCGGGACCACGGCGATGTGGCTGGTCTCCGGGATCTGGGTGAAGTCCCTGACGGGTTCGGACAGCCTGGCGGCCCTGGCCGCCTTCGCCCTCTGGGCGCCCGTGCTCCTCGGACCGCTGCTCGGCACGCTCGCCGACCGGACGCGCCGCCGGCCCCTCCTGGTCGCCCTGGACGCGGCGATGGCGCTCCTGCTGCCGCTGCTGCTGTGGGTGGAGTCCGCGGACCGGGTGTGGCTGCTCTTCGCGGTGCTCGTCCTCTACGGGGCGCAGGGCACCGTGCACGAGGCGGCGGAGCAGGCCCTGGTGGCCGGCGTGGCCGACGACGGGCGGCTCGGCGCCCTCAACGGGCTGCGGATGACCGCGAACGAGTCGTCGAAGCTGATCGCCCCGCTGGTGGCGGCGGGGCTCTTCGCCCGCTGCGGAGGCGGCCCCGTCGTGCTCCTGGACGCGGCGAGCTTCGCCGTCGCGGCGCTGGTGTTCGCCCTGATGCCGGTACGGGAGGCACGGCCCGCCCCGCCCGCGGCCCGGCACTGGTGGCGGGAGACCGCCGAGGGCGTCCGGCTGGTGCGGGCCTCGCCGGTGCTGCGGCCGCTGGTGGCGACCGGCGCGGTGACGATGCTGCTCGCGGGGGTCAACGGGGCCGCGGTCTACGCGGTCGTCGACCGGGGTCTGGGTCACCCGCCCGCGTACGCCGGGGTGCTGTACGCCGTCCAGGGCGCGGGCTCGGTCGTCGCCGGGCTGGTCACCGGCCCGCTGCTCCGGCGCGTCCCGGAACGGACGCTCGCGGCCGCCGGTCTCGCCCTGTTCGCCCTCGCCGTGGGGGTGCGGGCGCTGCCGTACCTCCCGACCGCGCTGGCCGCGAGCGCGGTGATCGGCGTCGGCCTGCCGTGGGTGCTGGTCGCCGTCGTCACCGCGGTGCAGCGCGAGGCCCCGCCGGAGGCCGTGGGGCGGGTCGCGGCGACCGCCCACACCCTCGTCCTCGCCCCGAACGCGGCGGCCCTCGCACTCGGCGCGGGCCTGGTCGCCCTGGTCGACGTGCGGATCCTGCTGCCGCTGCTCGCGGTGGCGGGGCTGGCCTGGGCGGGCGGGCTCGCGGTGCGGCGGGGGCGGGGGACGGGGAGCATGGAGACAGGCGCGGCGCGCCTGCGCCGCGGGAGGAGGGCAGTGTGACGACGGGTTCGTTCCCGGGGACGGCGGGGCGGGCCGGTATGCCCCTGGACGGCGAGGGCCTGCTCGACGTCCTCGGGGTGGCGGCCGTCGTCGTGGACGCGCGGGGCCGGATCGTGCTGTGGAGCCCGCGGGCGGAGGACCTCTTCGGCTTCCGCGCCGACGAGGCGCTCGGCCGGTACGTGGCCCGGCTGATCGTCGGCCCGGAGCACCGGGAGGAGGCGATGCGCCTCTTCGGCGAGGTGCTGCACGGCGGCACGTCCTGGTCGGGCACCTTTCCCGTGCGGCACAAGGACGGGACCGAGCGGCCGGTGGAGTTCCGCAACATGCGGCTCACCGACGACCGGGGCGACCTGTACGCGCTCGGGATCGCCGCCGACCGGACCGCCGTGGAGCGGGTGGAGACCGAACTGGCCCTCTCCGACCGGCTGGTCTCCCAGTCGCCCGTCGGCCTCGCCCTGCTCGACCCCGAGCTGCGCTACCTCCTGGTGAACCCCGCCCTGGAACGGATCAACGGCGTCCCGGCCGCCCTGCACGTGGGGCGGCGGGTCGGCGACGTCCTGCCGCAGCTCGCCACCGGCGGGCTGGAGGCGGCGCTGCGGACGGTGCTCGCCACCGGCAGACCCCTGCTCGACCACCCCACCACGGGACGGACGCCCGCCGACCCGGACCACGACCACGCGTGGTCGGTGTCGCTGTCCCGGCTCGAAGGGGCGGAGGGGCGCGTCCTGGGGGTCGCCGTGTCGGTCGTCGACGTGACCGAGCGGCGCCGGGCGGACGCGGAGGCGGACCGGTCACGGCGGCGGCTCGCGCTGATCGCGGACGCCTCCGCCCGGGTGGGCACCACCCTGGAGGTGGAGCGGACCGCCGACGAACTGGCCTCGGTCGTGGTGCCGGAGCTGGCCGACATCGCCGCCGTGGACGTGCTGGACTCGGTGCTCGCGTTGCGCCGGCCGGGGGCGCCCGAGGAGGGGCCGGAGCTGTTCCGCGCGCTCGCGGTGAAGGCCGCCGGCCGCACGGAGGCGCTGCCGGCGGCGGACCCGCCCGGAGCGGTCGCCATGTACGGCGCCGACCGGCTGGTCACCCGCTGTGTGCACACGGGCCTGCCGGTCCTGGTGGAGCACGTCGGGCCCGGGGATCTGGAGCGGATCGCGCGGAGCCCCCACGCGGCGGAGCTGCTGGAGCGGGCCGGGGTCCACTCGTACCTCGCGGTGCCGCTGATCGCGCGCGGGGAGGTGCTCGGGGCGCTCGACATGAAGCGGGACCGCAACGCGCTGCCGTTCGACGGTGACGACGTGCTGCTCGCCACGGAGCTGGCGGCCCGGGCCGCGGTCAGCATCGACAACGCCCGCTGGTACCAGAGCGTGCGGAACTCGGCCGTGACGCTCCAGCGGAGTCTGCTGCCGGGCGCGCCGCCGGAGCTGGCGGGTCTGGAGATCGCGGCCCGTTACCAGCCCGCGCAGGCGTCCAGCGAGGTCGGCGGGGACTGGTACGACGTGATCCCGCTGCCCGACGAGAAGACGGCGCTGGTGGTCGGGGACGTGATGGGCAGCGGCATCGACGCGGCGGCGACCATGGGCCGGCTGCGCACCGCGACCTGCGCCTTCGCCGACCTGGACCTCTCCCCCGCGCAGGTGCTGCGGCACCTGGACCGGATCACGGCGGGCCTGGAGCACTACATCGCGACGTGCCTCTTCGCCGTGCACGACCCCGTGCGGGGACGGTGCCGGATCGCGAACGCGGGCCATCTGCCGCCCGTGCGGGTGCCGGCGGACGGCCCGGCCGAGCTGGTGCGGCTGTCGACGGGCGTCCCGCTGGGGGTCGGCGGCGGCACGTTCCGCACGGCCCGGGTGCCGTTCCGCCCCGGTGACCGGCTGGTGCTGTACACCGACGGGCTGATCGAGACCCGCCACGAGGCGATCGACGACCGGCTGGCGCTGCTCGTGGGCCTCCTCGACGAGGCGCGCGGTCCGCTGGAGGAGACCTGCGACCTGCTGCTGCGGGCGCTGCGCCGGCCGGGCGCGCCCGACGACGTGGCGCTGCTGGTCGCCCGGAGCACGGGATGACGGCCCGGGACGGCCACGCGGCGGGCCGGGGCGGACACCGGGGCCCGCGGCGGGGCGGGACCACGCGCGGGGAGCGGGCGACGGGGCTGCGGAGCGTCGCCGGGCAGGTCTTCGTCCTGGAGGCGCTGATCGCGCTCCTGGTGATCGCCGCGGCGACCTTCATCACCTTCCACGAGGCGCGGCGGGACACCGAGCGGGACGCCCGGATCCGCTCCCTGGCGGTCGCGGAGGGCTTCGCCCACGCCCCCGGCATCGACGCGGCCCTGGCCTCCCCCGATCCCACGGCGGTGCTCCAGGGGAGGGCCGAGGCGACCCGGCGGGCGACGGGCGTCGACTTCGTGTCGGTGCTGAGCCCGACCGGGGTGCGGTACACCGACTCCGAGCCCGCGCTGATCGGCGAGAAGGCGAAGGGGGACCTCTCGCGGGCGTCGGTGGACGGCGAGGCGTTCACCGAGCTGTTCCGCGGCGCGCCGAACGACGCCGTGCGGGCCGTGGTGCCGGTGGTGGACGACGGGGGCCGGATCGTCGGCATGGTCACCAGCGGCATCGAGGTGGAGAGCATCTCGCACGCGGTGGAGCGGCGGCTGCCGCTGCTCGTCGGCGCCGCGGGCGGCGCCCTGGCGATCGCGGTGGGCGGGGCGGCCCTGGTGAGCCGCCGGCTGCGCCGTCAGACGCACGGCCTGGGGCCGACCGAGATGACGCGGATGAAGGAGCACCACGAGGCGGTGCTGCACGCGGTCCGCGAGGGCGTGCTGATCATGGGCTCCGACCACCGGCTGCTGCTCGCCAACGACGAGGCCCGCCGGCTCCTCGGGCTCGGCGCGGACGCGGAGCGGCGGCACGTCTCGGAGCTGGGTCTCGACGCGCGGACGGTGGAGCTCCTGGAGTCGGGGCGGTCGGCGACGGACGAGGTGCACCGGGCGGGCGACCGGCTGATCGCGGTGAGCGTGCGGCCCACGGTGACGGACGGCGCGGCGTCCGGGTGCGTCATGACGATGCGGGACACCACGGAGCTGGCGGCGGTGACGGGCCGGGCCGCGGTGGCCCGGGGCCGGCTCCAGCTGCTCTACGAGGCGGGGGTGCGGATCGGGACGACCCTGGAGGTGGTGCGGACCGCGGAGGAGCTGGCGGAGGTGGCGGTGCCGCGGTTCGCCGACTTCGCCACGGTGGAGCTGCTGGAGCCGGTGCTGCGCGGGGAGGAGCCGCCGGCGGAGGCGATCACCGAGCTGCGCCGGACGGCGATGAGCGGGCTGCGGCCGGACCAGCCGCTGCAGCCGGTCGGCGACACCATCCGGTTCGACGTGCCCAGTACGCCGATGGGCCGGGCCCTGAACGCGGGGCACGCGGTGGTGCAGGCGGAGCTCGCCTCGGCGGAGGGGTGGCGGGCGCAGGACCGGGAGGGAGCGGCGCGCGCCCTGGCGTACGGGATGCACTCGCTGCTGACGGTGCCGCTGCTCGCCCGGGGGGTGGTCCTCGGGATGGCGAACTTCTGGCGCGCGGACACCCCGGAGCCGTTCGGGGACGAGGACCTGTCGTTCGCGGAGGAGCTGGCGGCGCGGGCGGCGGTGGCGATCGACAACGCCCGCCGGTTCACCCGGGAGCACGCGATGGCGGTGACGCTCCAGCGGAGCCTGCTGCCCCGGGTGCTGCCGGACCAGAGCGCGGTGGAGGTGGCGTACCGCTATCTCCCGGCGAAGGCCGGGGTGGGCGGCGACTGGTTCGACGTGATCCCGCTGCCGGGCGCGCGGGTGGCGCTGGTGGTGGGCGACGTGGTGGGGCACGGGCTGCACGCGGCGGCGACGATGGGCCGGCTGCGGACGGCGGTGCACAACTTCTCCACCCTCGACGTGCCGCCGGACGAGCTGCTGGGCCATCTCGACGAGCTGACGGGCCGGATCGAGGACCGCGATCCGGAGGGGCCGGACGCCGAGGTCCCGCGGCGGGACGAGGGCATCACCGGGGCGACCTGTCTGTACGCGATCTACGATCCGGCGTCGGGGCTGTGCACGATGGCGAGCGCGGGACACCCGGGGCCGGCGCTGGTCACCCCGGAGGGGCGCGTCGAGTTCCCCGCGGTGCCGCCGGGGCTGCCGCTGGGGCTCGGGCTCGGCGACGTGCCGTTCGAGGCGACGGAGGTGCGGCTGCCGGAGGGCAGCACGCTGGTGATGTTCACGGACGGTCTCCTGGAGGACCAGGGGCGGGACCTGGGCGCCGGTCTGGGGCTGCTGCGGTCGGCGCTGGCGCGGCGCGAGCGGTCCCCGGAGCAGACCTGCGCGGACGTCCTCGCGACGCTCCTGTCGCCCACGCCCCGCGACGACATCGCGTTGCTCGTGGCGCGGACCCGGCTGCTCGACCGGGGGCGCATCGCGGAGTGGGAGGTGCCGCGGGATCCGTCGGCGGTCTCCCCGGTGCGCAACGCGGCGGCGGCGAAGCTGACGGAGTGGGGGCTGGAGAGGCTGGCGTTCTCGGCGGAGCTGGTGCTGAGCGAGCTGATCACGAACGCGGTGCGGTACGGAGCGGATCCGGTGCGGGTCCGGCTGCTCCACGACCGGACGCTGATCTGCGAGGTGTCCGACGGCAGCAGCACCTCGCCGCACCTGCGGCACGCGGCGACGACGGACGAGGGTGGGCGCGGGCTGTACCTGGTCGCCCAGTACGCGGACCGGTGGGGGACCCGGTACGCCCGCCGGGGCAAGACGATCTGGGCCGAGCTGCGGGTGGACGCGGGGGACGCGGAGCCGGTGGCGACGGCGGTGCCCGACTTGGACGCGCTGGAGGATCTGGCCTGGTGAGAGGCGGTACGGCGGACTCCGTACCAGCCCGTGGTATACCAGATCTCGGCACCGTTCCGTCCGCACCGACGCCCCTCCGAGGAGACCCCGTGACCCCGCCGCCCCGCACCGCGACCCTGTTCCACGACGTCCGCCCGCACGGCGGCCCGGCCCGCGACCTGATCGCGGTGGACGGACTGCTGGTGGGCGAGGTCCCGGAGGGCGCCGCCGTGGAGCGGGTCGACGGCGGGGGCCGGCTGGCCCTGCCGACCCTCGTCGACGCGCACATCCACCCGGACAAGACCTCCTGGGGCGAGCCCTGGCACAGCAGGCGCCCCGCGGAGGGCATCGCCGCGTACGTGGCGGGCGACGTGGAGCTCGCCCGCGCCCTGCCGACCCCGGTCGGCGAGCGGGCCCTGCGGCTGATGTCCCACGCGGCGGCGCAGGGCACCCGGGCGATGCGCGCCCACGCGGACGTGGCCCCGGCCTACGGCCTCTCCGGCGTCGAGGGCGTCGCCGAGGCCGCCGGGACGCTCGCCGGGATCGTCGACGTGGAGCTGGTCGCCTTCCCGCAGCACGGCGTCGTCCGGACCCCGGGGGTGGCCGAGCTCCTCGCGGAGGCGGCGGCGAGCGGGCTCGTCACCCACGTCGGCGGCATCGACCCGGCGGGGTTCGACGCGGACGGCGGCCGGGACGGCGACCAGCTGGGAACGGTCTTCGCCCTCGCCGAGAAGCACGGGCTCGGCCTCGACGTCCACCTGCACGACCGCGGCGAAAAGGGCCTCGCCCCGCTGCGGGACATCGCCGCCCGCACCCGGGCCCTCGGCCTGCAGGGCCGGGTGAGCGTGGCCCACGCCTTCGCGGTCGCCGGTCTCTCGGGCCGGGAGCTGGACGACACGGCCGATCTGCTCGCGGAGTCCGGCGTCGCCCTCACCACGGTCGCCCTGTCGGTCACCACGATCCTGCCCTTCCGCCGCCTCGCCGAGCGCGGCGTCCGCGTCGGCCTCGGCTCCGACGGCGTCCGCGACAGCTGGAGCCCCTTCGGCAACGCCGACATGCTCCACCGGGCGTGGCTCGCCGCCTGGGCCCTGGACCTGCGGCTCGACGAGGAGCTGGAAGCCTGCTTCGACCTCGCCGCGCACGGCGGCGCCGGTCTCCTCGGCCTGCCGGAGGCCGACCTCCGCCCCGGCTCCCCCGCCGACTTCATGCTCCTCGACGCCGAGTGCGTCCCCCAGACCGTCGTCGACGTCCCCCGCCGCGACCTGGTCGTCCGGGCGGGCCGGGTGGTGGCCCGGGACGGCCGCCTGGTCTGAACGGGCGGCGGGGCCGCCGGCCCCGGGGGCGCCCCGTCGGGGGGCGCCCCCGGCGCCGTGCCTCAGTCCCGTTCCACGTCCACCGTGGTCAGCGAGGCGTAGCGGGCCGGGTCCGCGCGGCGGATGCGGAGGGCGACGAGGAGGCCGG
The DNA here is from genome assembly GCF_055584185.1 of Streptomyces sp. NPDC104202. Taxonomy (NCBI): domain Bacteria; kingdom Bacillati; phylum Actinomycetota; class Actinomycetes; order Kitasatosporales; family Streptomycetaceae; genus Streptomyces; species Streptomyces sp. NPDC104202. The sequence continues at coordinate 22,165 of NZ_JBVJMN010000048.1, forward strand.
CCGCCAGGACGAGCGGGAGGGGGACGAGGAGCGCGGTGTTCACCGCGCCGGTGCGGCCGGTCAGCAGGTCGAAGTGGACCACGGCGAGGACCGTCAGGACCGCGAGGCCGGCGCAGGAGACGAGCGGCGCCCAGACGACCCGGGCGGCGGAGAGGCCCTTGCGGTCGCGGCGGAAGTAGGACCAGACGGCGAGCGCGGCGAGGGCCTGCATGCCCATGATGCCGAGGACGCCGACGCTGTTGGTCCAGAGGAAGACCTCGCCGTACGGGTCGGCGGCGAGGAGCGCCCCGGCCGCGACGACGGCGAGGTCGAAGCCGGTCTGGGCGACGACGGCGCCGCCGGGCGAGCCGTGCCTGCCGGAGACCCGGCCGAGGCGGCGGGGCAGCAGCCCCTCGCGGCCGAGCGCGTAGAGGTAGCGGGCGGCGGCGTTGTGGAAGGCGAGGGTGGCGGCGAAGGCGCTGACCACGATGAGCCCGTGCATCGCGTCCGCCAGCCAGGGGCCGGCGAACAGCTCGGCGGCGCGGAAGGTCAGGTCGGGTCCGTCGGCGGCGCGGGCGAGCGCGACGGCCTCGTCGGTGCCGAAGGCGCCCATGACCAGCCAGCAGCCGGCGGCGTAGAAGACGGCGAGGAAGCCGATCGCGAGGAAAGTGGCCCGGGGCACGGTCCGGTGCGGCTCGCGCACCTCCTCGGCGAAGATCGCGGTGGCCTCGAAGCCGGTGAAGGCGCCGATCACCAGGACGAACATCCCGGCGACGCCGCCGGCGGCGAGGGTGGAGGGCGCGAAGGAGGCGGTGTCGAGGGCGGCGGTGCCGCGCTCGCCGAGGATGCCCGCGTCCATCACGACGAGCGACAGGACCTCCAGGACCAGGGCGATGCCGAGGACCTTGGCGCTGAGGGTGACCTTCAGCCAGCCGAGGACGCCGACGCCGAGGACGCAGAGACCGGAGAGCAGCCACCAGGGCACGTCGGTGCCGGTGGCGTCGCGGACCGGGCGGGCGGCGAAGTAGCCGAAGGCGGCGGCGACGCCCGGGGTGATCAGGTTGTAGGAGACGACGGCGACGTAGGCGGTGCCGACGCCGAGGGTGCGGCCGAGGCCGCGGGCGACGTAGGCGTAGAAGGCGCCCGCGTTGCGGACGTGCAGGCTCATCGCGGTGAAGCCGGCCGCGAAGAGGGCGAGCAGGACGCCGGAGACGAGGTAGGCCAGCGGGGCGCCGGGGCCGCCGATGCCGATGGCGAAGGGCGCGACGCCGGCGAGGACGGTGAGCGGCGCGGCGGCGGCCACGACGAAGAAGACCAGGTCGAAGGTGCCGATCCGGCCGGTGGCGAGCTTCCCGGCGGCCGGGGCCGGGGCGGTGGTGCGGGGCGTGGTGTCGGTGCTCATCTCGTTCCTCCGGCGGACGGGACGACGGTGGGGTAGGCGTCGTCGGCGAAGGGGCCGACGATCCGTCCGGCGTGCAGCACGAGCAGCCGGCGGGGGTGGGCGGCGACGGCCTCGGGGACGGAGCCCGCCGCGACGGCGACGAGGTCCGCGCGGGCGCCGGGGGTGGGGCCGTGGTCGTCGAGGCCGAGCGCGGCGGCGGCCTCGTCGGTGACGAGGGAGGCGGCGACGCGGAGTTCCGGGTCGGTCATCAGGCCGGCCCTCAGGCCGATGACGGTGGCGCGTTCCAGCATGTCGGCGGTGCCGTAGGGCCACCAGGTGTCGCGGATGTTGTCGGAGCCGGCGAAGACCCGGACGCCGAGCTCGCGCAGCCGGAGGACGGGCGGCATCGGGCCGCTGGGTCCGTTGGTCATGACGGCCACGCCGGCGGCGGCCAGGGCGTCGCCGGTGCGGGCGAGTTCGCGGGCGTCGACGTCGCCGAGCGCGTAGGCGTGGCTGACGGCGACCCGGCCGCCGAGGCCGAGGGCGGCGGTGCGGGCGGCGATGTCCCGCAGCTGGGCGGTGCCGGTCTCGCCGCCGTCGTGGAGGTGCAGGTCGATGCCCTTGCCGTGGCGCCCGGCGAGGCCGAAGACGACGTCGAGCTGGCCGGCGGCGTCGCCGTCGAAGCCCACCGGGTCGAGTCCGCCGACGAGGTCGGCGCCGTCGGCGAGGGCCGCGTCGAGCAGGTCGGCGACGCCGGGCGCGGTGACGACGCCGCTCTGGGGGAAGGCCACGAGCTGGATGCCGAGCCGGTCGCGGAAGTCCTCGCGGACGCCGAGGAGGGCGTGCAGGTGGTCGAGGCCGGTGTCGGGGTCGACGTCGACGTGCGAGCGGACGTGGCCGGTGCCGAGGGAGACCATGCGGCGGGCGAGGGCGGCGGCCCGGACGGCGACGGGCACGTCGGCGCGGCGCGAGGCGCGTTCGGCGGCGATCTGCTCCCGCAGCGTGGCGGTGGCCCGGTGCGGGCGCCAGGGCCCGCCGAGGAGGGTCTTGTCGAGGTGGGCGTGGCCGTCGACGAGGGCGGGCAGCAGGAGCGCGCCGCCGAGGTCGAGGGCGCCGGCCGGGACGGGGCGGCCGGGGGCGTGGTCCTCGACGGCGTGCACCCGGCCGTCGCGGAGGTGGACGTCGGCGGTCCGGCCGTCGGGGAGGGTCGCCCCGGTCAGGGCGGTGACGGGGGCGGCGGGTTCGCCCGGGGTGCCGGGCCTGGCCCCGGTGGGGTCGTTCATGAGGTTCTCCTTGGCTGAGCGGCGGGCATCGCGCGGATCGGTGACGGAATCTCCCCTGGTGAACGCGGCGCGGCGCCAACCTAACTGGTATACCGAATACCAGGCAATGGGTTGCGGCCCCGTACTTCGCCGGCCCTCTGCCGGTCTGCGAAGATCGGGGGACCAGCCCCCGCGCGTCCCCACTGGAGCCGTCCCGATGACCACCCCCCGCCCCGCCGCCCGCAGCTCGGCCATCGGGGACACCCATCCGTCCCTGCGCGAGCGCGTGTACGTGGAGCTGCGCGAGCGGATCATCGAGGCGGAGTACCCGGCCGGGATGCGACTGGTGGAACGCGAGATCGCCGAGGAGCTCCGGGTCTCCCGCGTGCCGGTGCGCGAGGCGATGCAGCGACTGGAGTCGGAGGGCTTCCTCTCCGTCCAGCCGCGCCGGGGCTCGGTGGTGGCGGACTTCGGCCCGCGCGACGCCGAGTACCTCTTCGACGTGCGGGAGAACCTGGAGGGCCTGGCCGCCCGGCTGGCCGCCCGGCACGCCGGCCCCGCGCAACTGCGCGACCTGGAGCGGCTCCTGGCCCGCGCCCGGAAGGCGGCGGAGTCCGGCCGGCTGCGCGAGGCGGTCTCCCTCAACGCCGACTTCCACCGGCGGATCGTCGAACTCTCCGGCAACCCGCTCCTGGTGGACCTGATGGCCCCGCTCGACTCCCGGCTGCGCCGCCTCTTCCGGCTCACCTCGGCCCAGTCGGACGGCGAGCCGATGTGCGGGGCGCACGAGCGGCTCTACGCGGCGGTCCGCGACCGCGACGAGGACGGCGCGGAGGTGCTGGCCCGGGCCCACGTCGCGGACACCCGCGCCTCGACGCAGCGGCTGCTGTCCGCGCTCGGGGAGCCCGAGGACGGCTGAACGGCCCGTCACCGGCGTCGGTCTTCCTCGGCTGCTCCTGTGGGTCGCCCTGGCCGGCCTGCTCACCGCCCTGCTCGCCGAGTGGGTCGAACCGCGCCCGGGCCCCCGTGGGTGCGGCGGACGACCCGGGCGAGGAAGCCGAACGGACCGGACCGGGTCGGCCCCCTTCGTGACGGGCTCGCGGGGTCCGGCCCGACCGACAGGACGCCCCTTAGAGACCACCGCCCAGGGTCCGCAGCGCCGTCCGGACCGCGGCCAGGTCCGCGTCCGAGGCCAGACCGGCGTGGTAGAGCCGGAGTTCGGTGGCGCCCTCCGCCCGGGCCCGTGCGGCGTCGTCGGCGAGGCGGCCGGGGGCGCCGCCCATGCCGCCGACGACGGGGAGGTTGGCGGCGAGGACGGTGCCGGGGCGGGCGTGGGCGGCGAAGCCGGCGACCCCGGGCGGGCGGGCGACCACGCCGTCGGCGAGAGCCAGGACGTGCGCCGGGTCGGTGCCCGCGTCGGCCCCGCAGCGGTACGGGTCGGGGTCGGCGTGGAGCAGGACCCGGAAGCCGGGCGGGGCGGCGGCCCGTACGGCGGCGACCGCGGCCTCCTGGAAGGCGCGGGCGGTCCCGGCGCGCCACGCCCGGGCGGGCGCCTCCAGGGCGCCGAGTCCGCCCGCCGGGCCCGCGCCGGACCAGACCGGCGCCAGGGCCCCGCGCACGGCGGCGGCCAGGGCGTCCGGGTCGGCGCCCGCGTCCCCGTACCCCTGCCGGCAGGCGGGGCAGAAGCAGAGGGACATCAGGTACTGCTCGCGCTCCCCGAGGGCGACCCCGCCGGTCTTGTCGTGGGCGTGCAGGTGCGCGAGGCCGTACCAGCCGCAGGACTCCAGTTCGGTGCCGGCCGCCCCGGGGCGTACGGCGGCCTCGGCGGCCAGGTCGACGAGGAGGGCCCGGACGTCGGGCCGGGCGATGCAGGGCGCCCAGGGGTAGCGGTCGCCGTAGGCGTTGACGACGGAGGTCTCCGGATGCTCCGCACCGAGGCGGGAGTTGTGGGCGAGGACGACCCAGCTGTGGACGTCGAGGCCGGTGCCGGAGAGGGCGTCGGCGGCCCGCCCGAAGGCGTCGCCGGGGGCCCACGCCCCCGCCGGGTACGGGCGGAGCGCACGGCCGGCCCAGCGGTCCGGGCCGGGCGGGTAGAGCACGGCGGCGTGCTCGGCGGTGACGACCCGGTGCGCCGGGTGGCGGGGGCTCAGCGCCCGGGTGGAGTGGTAGGCGGAGGCGAGGGTGACCTGGGCGAGCCCGAGGCCGGCGAGGAGTCCGGGCGCGGCGGGATCGCCGTCGACGTCCCACGGGTAGACGAACGCGCCCGCCCTCACGCCCCGGCCTCCGTGAGGAGGGCCCGGCCGCGCTCGACGAGCAGGGCGAGCTCCCGCAGGTGCTCGGGGGCGGGTTCGCTGAGCGGCGGGCGCACCTCGCCGACGTCCAGGCCGCCCATCCGCACGGCCGCCTTGACGAGCGACACCGCGTATCCGCGCCCCCGGTCGCGGAGTTCGACGAGGGGCCGGAAGAAGCCGTCGACGAGCAGGTCGACGGTGGCGTCGTCGCCGGCGGCGAGGGCCCGGTGGAAGGCGAGGGCGAGGTCGGGGGCGAAGCAGAACACGGCGGAGGAGTAGAGGGTGACGCCGATGGCCCGGTAGGCGGCGCCGGTGAGTTCGGCGGTCGGCATGCCGTTGAAGTACAGCAGGTCGAGGCCCTCGGCGCGGACGGCGCTGACGATCCGCTGCATCAGGCCGAGGTCGCCGTGGCCGTCCTTGAGGCCGATGACGCCGTCGGTGCGGGCGAGGGCGACGGCGGTGGCGGGGGTGAGGACCGCGTTGTCCCGCTGGTAGACGATGACGTCGAGCGAGGTGGCGGCGGCGAGTGCCGTGTAGTGGCGGAGCAGCCCCTCCTGGTCGGCGACGACGAGGTACGGGGGCATGGCGAGGAGCCCGTCGGCCCCCGCCTCCTCGGCGAGGCGCGCGTACGCGACGGCCAGCGCGGTGCCGTAGCCGGTGCCGGCGACGACGGGGACGCGGCCGGCGGTCTCCTCGACGGCGGCGGCGACGCAGTCGCGGAACTCCTCGGGGGTGAGGGCGTGGAACTCGCCGGTGCCGCAGCAGGCGAAGACGGCCGCGGCGCCCGCGTCGACGCCGGCGCGCACGTGGGCGCGGAAGACGTCGAGGTCGACGGAGCCGTCCGGCGCGAAGGCGGTGACGGGGAAGAAGAGCAGGCCGTCGAGCCGGCCGGCGAGCGGGTCAGTGGACACGGGCGCTCCCAGGGAAGTCCGTCGCACACGATCTCTGTGCACGGTTATGACTGTCATCCATATTCTTGAACTGTGCCGTCGGGCACGCTAGATCAGCGGGGAAGACCGGTCAAGGACGGAACCCGCCGGATCACGGAGCCTTGACGCTCCGTCGGACCGCTCCCTAGCGTGTCCATGGTTGTGAACGACACTCAGCCTCATGCCGCTCGACGGAGGAGACCCGCTCCATGTCCGTACCCCGCACCGTCCTGCTGACCGGCGCCGCCGGGGGCGTCGGCACGCTGATGCGGGAGCTGCTGCCCGCGTACGGCTACGCGCTCCGCCTCCTGGACGTCGCCCCGGTCCCCGGGGAGCCGGACGCGATCGTCGCCGACCTCGCGGACCGCGCGGCGCTGCGCGCGGCGGTGCGGGGCGTGGACGCGATCGTGCACCTGGCGGGCATCTCCCTGGAGGCCGACTTCGAGAAGATCATGGCCGCCAACATCGCCGGGACCCACCACCTCTACGAGGCCGCGCGCGAAGAGGGCGTCCGGCGCGTGGTGTTCGCCTCCAGCAACCACGCCGTCGGCTTCACCCGGCGCCCGCGCGAGGGCGAGCCGCCGGTCCCGGTCGGCACCCCGCACCGCCCCGACACCTTCTACGGCCTGTCCAAGTGCTTCGGCGAGGACCTGGCGCAGCTCTACTGGGACCTGCACGGCGTCGAGTCGGTCTCCGTCCGCATCGGCTCCTGCTTCCCCGAGCCCACCTCCGTGCGGATGCTGTCGATGTGGCTGAGCCCCGCCGACTGCGCCCGGCTGCTGCACGCCGCGCTCAGCGCCCCGGACGTGGGCCACACCGTGGTGTACGGCTCCTCCGCCAACACGCGCGCGTGGTGGGACCTCGGCACCGCGCGGGCGCTCGGCTTCGAACCGCGGGACGACTCGGAGGTGTACGCGGAGAAGCTCCTCGCCGAGAAGGGCCTCCCGGCCGAGGGCAGCGCCGACGACCTGTACCTCGGCGGCCACTTCTGCGTGGACCCGCCCCGCTGGCCGCACTGAGCGGTGGCGGCCAGGGGGTGTCCGCCGGGCGCGCGCCTCGGGGACGGGGGTACGCAGGACCCGGCCGGACTGATACGGGGGAGCCGGCCGGGGCCCGGGTCACGGCGCGCGCTGGCTGACCGGACCCGTCCACCGTAGGCCGCGGCGAAGATCATCGCGAGCCGCGGAACGCGGTAGCTGTCCGGAATGCGCGGTCAATGAGTGCGCGGTGGTGCGCCCCGGCGCACAGGGGGCGCGAATCTCGCTTCCGGGCAGGTCGGAACGGGGTGACGGCCCGGAATCGCGACCGCAACGGCCCGTCAGGCGACCCCCACAGGCGCCCGGGGCCGCCCTGTGTGCGCCCCCCTGGCCCTGCGCCTGGCCGGACGCCTCGTGCGCCCCCTGGCCTGCGCCCGGGCCGCCCCCGCTCAGCGGCCCCGCAGCGTACGGGAGGGCGTCTCGCCGAACTTCTCCCGGTAGCGCGCGGCGAACCGTCCCTGGTGGCCGAAGCCCCAGCGCCAGGCCACCTCGCTCACGCCCACCTCGTCCGGGTCGGCCGCCCTCAGCTCCTCGCGGACCCGGTCGAGACGGACCTCGCGGACGTAGGCCATCGGCGACATCCCGACGTACTCCCGGAAGGACTCCTGCAGGCGCCGCACGCTCACCCGGGACAGCGCCGCGAGCTCCGTGGTGGTGAACGGATGCTCGGGGCGCTCCCGCACCGCGTCCATCGCCCGTTTCACCGGAGCGGGGCGGCGCGGCTCCCCCGGATGGGCGAGCGCCTCGCGCCACGGGTGGTCGGCGGCCAGCAGCAGGCCGTTCAGGAGCGCCTCCTGGAGGGGCCGGGCCACCAGCTCGTGCCGGGCCAGCCCCTCCCCGGCCAGGGCCTCGTAGGCGACCTGACGGGCGAAGCGCACCCAGCTGAGCCCCGGGCCGCGGCTGATGTCCAGACGCGGTGCGAAGACGAGCGGTCGGTTCGGGCTCCGGCCGATCAGCCGCTCCAGGCGGTCGGCCAGCTCGGCCGCCCCGACCTTCACCGACAGGGTCCGGCAGTCCCCGCTCCACCGGTCCAGGAACGTGTCCCCCGCCGGGTCGAGCAGCAGGGCCTCCGCGGGCGTCGCGACGACCGGGGGCCCGCCGCCCTGGCGCATCTCCATCGTCCCGCTCAGCGGCGCGTTGAGGTGGTAGGCGCCGAGCTCCCCGAAGCTCATCCGCACGTCGGCGCCGCAGCTGAGGTCGCCGATGACCAGCGGACCGAGCGCCACGGTGTCGAAGCGGGCCGCGAAGGGCCGCCCCTCCCCCTCGACGACGTCCATCCGGCTGACGTAGTACCGCGCGTCGAGCTCCTGGCGCGCCGCATCGACGTCCCCCGTCCGGAACGAGCTCCCGCCCACCGTGCCCCCCACAGCTCCCATGAACCGAAAGAATATTCATATGACGGATCTGACCGGGAACGGCAGGATGCCCGGCATGCCACGACCTCATGGATTCACGTACGAGCGACGCGGGGACGGCTCCGTCGTCCTCACCCACCAGGGGCGCGCCGCGGGCGTGCTGCGCGGCGGCCGCGCCGAGAAGTTCCTCGCCGAGGTCGAGGCGGGGGACCCCCAGCTGGTGATGGCCCGGTGGACCGGCTCGTACCGCTTCGGCAACGAGCGGCAGGCCAGGAACCATCCGCGTAACCAGGGTGGCCGAACCGGGCGCGGGTAAGGGAACGGCAAAGGGGGCCGGATCGTTAGCCCTGGCATGACCGCAATGACCCCCGGCTCGAACATCCCTCTCACCGCCGCGCGCGTGGCGGTGGACGTCGCCGCCCCCGTGCGGCTCGACGTCTCGGGCCTGCTGCTCGGCGCCGACGGCAAGGTCCGCTCGGACGACGACTTCATCTTCTACAACCAGCCGGCCGGGCCCGGTGTCACCTACCGCTCCGGCGGCGGGACCGCGCCCGACGCCATCCTGGTGGACACCGCCGCCCTCCCGGCCGGCATCGAGCGGATCGTCGTCACGGCGAGCCCCGACGCGGCCGGCCAGACCTTCCAGGGCATCGAGCCCACCGCGACCCTGCGCAACGCGGACGACGGCAGCGTGCTCGCCACGTTCACGCCGCCGCGGCTGGCCACCGAGACGGCGCTCGTGGTCGTCGAGATCTACCTGCGCAACGGCGCCTGGAAGGCCCGCGCCGTCGGCCAGGGCTACGCGAACGGGCTGGCCGGCATCGCGACCGACTTCGGCGTCTCCGTGGACGACGAGCCGGCCGCGGCCCCGGCCGCCGTCGCCCCTCCGGTCGCCCCGCCCGCCCCGCCGGCCGCCGCTCCCGTGGACCCGCGGATCACCGCCCCGCCCGCGCCGCCGGCTCCCCCGGCCGCCGCCCCCGCCGCCACGGGCAAGATCAACCTGGACAAGGGCCGCGTCAGCCTCCAGAAGAACCAGACGGTGTCCCTGGTCAAGGGCGGCCGTCCGCTGCTCTCCCAGGTCAAGATGGGCCTGGGCTGGGAGCCCGCGTACCGGGGCAAGGACATCGACCTGGACGCCTCGGTCATCGCGTACGGGCCGCAGCGCAACCACCTGGACAGCTGCTACTTCGGCAAGCTGTCCATCCTGAACGGCTCCGTCAAGCACTCCGGGGACAACCTCACCGGCGAGGGCGCGGGCGACGACGAGGTGATCGTGGTCGACCTCGGCCGGCTGCCCGCCGAAGCCACCGGCCTGGTCTTCACGGTCAACTCCTTCTCCGGCCAGAAGTTCACCGAGGTCGCCAAGGCCTACTGCCGCCTGATCGACGCGGCGACGGGCGAGGAGCTGGTCCGGTTCGACCTCACCACCGCCGAGCCGCAGACCGGCGTGATGATGGCGAAGCTGATCAAGCAGTTCTCCGGCGAGTGGGAGATGACCGCGATGGGCGAGTTCGTGAAGTCCCGCACCGTCCGCGGCATGGTGAAGCCGGCCGCCCAGTCGCTCTGAGCGGCCGGCCGACCCCCTAGGAGAACAGGGCGCTGTAGGCGTTGAGGGCGGGCTGGCCGCCGAGGTGGGCGTAGAGCACGGTCGAGTCCCGGCCGATCTCCCCGCGGTCCACCAGGTCGACCAGTCCCGCCATCGACTTGCCCTCGTAGACGGGGTCCGTGACCATCCCCTCGGTGCGGGCGGCGAGCCGCATCGCGTCGAGGGTGGCCTCGTCCGGAACGCCGTACACCCCGGCGTGGTAGCGCGCGTCCAGCTCGACGTCGTCCGCCGTCAGCACGCGCTCGACGCCGATGAGGGCGGCGGTGTCCCGGGCGATTCGGGTGATCTGCTCGTGGGTCGGGACGGGCTTCGCGGAGGCGTCGACGCCGATGACCCGGCGGGCCGGCGCGCCCTCCTCGGCGAGCGCGGCGAAGCCCGCGACCATGCCGGCCTGGGTGGAGCCGGTCACCGAGCAGACGACCACCGTGTCGAAGAAGACGCCGAGGGCACGCTCCTGTTCGGCCACCTCGTACGCCCAGTTCGCGAAGCCGAGGCCGCCGAGCCGGTGGTCGGAGGCGCCCGCGGGGATCGCGTACGGCTTTCCGCCGCCCTCCTCCACCTCCCGGAGGGCCTGCTCCCAGCTCTCCTTGAAGCCGATGCCGAAGCCCGCCTCGACCAGGCGGACGTCGGCGCCGGCGAGGCGACTGATGAGGATGTTGCCGACCTTGTCGTAGACGGAGTCGGGCCAGTCGACCCAGCTCTCCTGCACCAGGACGCACTTCAGGCCCGCCCGGGCCGCGACGGCGGCGACCTGACGGGTGTGGTTGGACTGGACGCCGCCGATGGAGACGAGGGTGTCGCAGCCCTGCGCCAGGGCGTCGGCCACCAGGTACTCCAGCTTGCGGGTCTTGTTCCCGCCGTACGCCACTCCGGAGTTGCAGTCCTCCCGCTTGGCCCAGAGCGTGGCGCCGCCCAGGTGGTGGGTGAGGCGTTCGAGGGCGTGGACCGGGGACGGCCCGAAGAGCAGCGGATAGCGGTCGAAGTCGGTGATCGGCAAGGCGGCTCCCGGTGGATGGCGGCGGCTGGGCGACGGTCCCGGACGCGCTAGCGGCGCCCGGGAAGCACGGGAGGCACGGCGGGCTCGACCGGACCGGCGGCCGCGGCCGGTGCCGGGATGCCGGTGACCTCGGCGACCTCGATGGCGTCGTCCGCGAGCTGTTCCAGCGCCGCCCATATCTCGGTGGTGACCCGGACCGCCTCGTCGGCGTCCCCGGCCGCGCAGGCGTCGATGAGCCGGGCGTGCAACTCGGCCGATCCGCAGCTGCCGGCGTCGCCGAAGAGCCGCCGCTCGACGCGGCGGATCAGGGGGGTGTAGCGCGCGATGGTGGCGGCGGCGGCGTGGTTGCCGCTGGCGACGACGAGGACCTGGTGCAGCTCGTCGTCGGCGTTCAGGGCGGCCTCGACGTCGGAGGCGCGGACGGCGGCCGCGAAGCGCGCGTTGGCCTCGGTCATGGCGCGGATGCCCTCGGGGCCGAGCAGGGGGACGCCGGTCCTGGCGGCGAGTTCGTGCATCACGCGGACCACCGAGGCGGCGTCGCGGACGACCCGGCTGACCGGCCGGGTGACCCGGGTGTAGCTCTGGGGCTTGGACTCGACGAGCCCCTCGACGCCCAGCCGGGCCAGGGCCTCGCGCACGGGTGCGCGCGAGAGCCCCAGCCGTTCGGCGAGATCGGCGTCCTTGAGCGCGGCACCGGGGGCGAGGTCGCCGCGCACGATGGCCTCGCGCAGCGCCTCGTACGCCCGGTCGCGCAACAGGGTCCGGCCCACGGGCCGCAGTGCGTCCATGGACTGACATGTTAGATGTCAGTCAGGGGACTGACCAGGGATCAGTTTAGGCCTCAACGACGGGGCTGACGGCGCCACGGACCGGTGATCGCCACCATGATGCCCGGGTCCTGGATGTTGGCGAACAGGGTGTCGCCGTCCGGGGAGAAGGTCACGCCCGTGAACTCGCTGCCGTTGAGGTCGTTGCGGGCGATCGGGTAGGTGCGACCGGAGTCGGTGGCGCCGAAGAGGTGCTGGACCCCCTCGCCGTCCTCGGCGATGACCAGCCCGCCGTAGGGCGAGACCGTGATGTTGTCCGGGCCGTCGAAGGCGCCGTCCTCGTCGGGGGCCGTGTTGACGCCGAGCAGCACCTTGAGGGTGAGGGTGCGGCGCTTGGGGTCGTAGAACCAGACCTGGCCGTCGTGCGCGGCGCCCGGGCTCTCCTCGCGGGCGTAGGAGGAGACGACGTAGGTGCCGCCGTCGGCCCACCACATGCCCTCCAGCTTACGGGCGCGGGTGACCTGGCCGTCCGCGAACTGCTTGCGGACGGGGGTGGTGCGGGCGTCGCGGTCGGGGACGTCGACCCAGTCGACGCCGTAGACGGTGCCGATCCGGGTGGCGCGGGACAGGTCGTCCACGAAGCGGCCGCCGGAGTCGGTGCACTTGAAGGCCTGGAGCACGCCGGCGTCGTCGGCGAGGGTACGCAGCCGGCCGCGGCCGTGTACGAAGCCCGCGGGCGGCGTCCAGCGGAAGAGCAGGCCGTTCGGGTTGGAGGCGTCCTCGGTGAGGTAGGCGTGGCCGCGCTTGGGGTCGACGACGACGGCCTCGTGGTCGTAGCGGCCGAAGGCCTTGACCGGCTTCGGGTCGCGGTTCGCGCGGCGGTCGCGCGGGTCCACCTCGAAGATGTAGCCGTGGTCCTTGGTCATGCCGTTGACGCCGGCGCGGTCGGAGTTCTCCTCGCCGGTCAGCCAGGTGCCCCAGGCGGTGCGGCCGCCGGCGCAGTTGGTGGAGGTGCCGGCGATGCCGACCCACTCGGCGACGGTGCCGTCGCGGTGCACCTCGACGACGGTGCAGCCGCCGGCCGCGGCGGGGTCGTAGACCAGGCCCTCGGTGAGCGGGACGGGGTGCTCCCACTTCGCGCGGGGGCCTTTCAGCTCGTGGTTGTTGACCAGGTACGTGGTGCCGCGCGGGCCGGCGAAGGCGGCGGTGCCGTCGTGGTTGGAGGGGGTGAACTCGCCGCTCTCCAGGCGGGTCACGCCGCTGTGGGTGACGACGCGGTACGAGAAGCCGGCGGGCAGGGCGAGCATCCCCGCGGGGTCGGCGACGAGCGGTCCGTACCCGAGGCCGTGGCCGTGGCCGTGCCCGTGGCCGTGGTCATGCCCGTGGTCGTGGCCGGCACCGAGCGCGGCCGGCTCGTCGGAGGCCAGCGCCTCGGGCGCGGTGGCGAGGGCCCCGACGACACCGGTGAGGGCGAGGCCCGCGCCGGCGGACTGCTTGGTGAACTCTCTGCGGTTGAGGGGCATGTGTGGCGTTCTCCCTGTGATGGCCGAATCTCGCTGGCCACCCTTGCGCGCCTCCGCGAACACCGGCTGAACGCCGTGGGAACACCGCCCGCGCCCCGCACGGCGGGCCCGGCGGGCGACGGTCGTCCCGTCGCCCGGCCCGGGCCCCCGGGGTCAGGCACCCGCGCGGGAGCGGGCCTTGAAGGCGGCCTTGCGGGCCTCCTTCGCGGCCGTCTTGTCGCGGTGCAGCCGGCCCATCGCCTCCAGGACCTCCGCCGTCGCCGGGTGCTCCACCCGCCAGGCGGTCTCGAAGAAGCCGCTGTGGCGGCCGGTCAGGCCCTCGATCAGCTCCTGGAGCTCCTCCAGGTCGCCGTCGGTGCCGAGCTGGGCCGCGATGGTGTCGACGGCCAGCCAGAAGATCATCGCCTCCGAGGGCGCGGGCACGTCCGTCGCGCCCCGCTCGGCGAGCCAGACCCGGGCCAGACCGCCGAGTTCGGGGTCGCCGAGGACCTCCCGCACGGCCGGCTCCGCCTCGGGTCCCACCAGCGAGAGCGTCTGCTGGCAGTGGAGGCGGCGCAGCGGCGACCCGGCGTCGGTGCCCCGGGCGGCGGCCAGCAGCTCGCGCGCGGCGGCGAGGGCGTCGCGGCCGTCGAGCCACGCGGCGGTCTCCTCGCGGGCCGCGCCCTCCGGGTAGCCGGCGATCCCGTCCAGGAGGGCGTCGGCGCCCTTCCCGGCCAGGTCGCCGACGGCGGGCGCGTCCACGCCGGCCTCCAGCATGCGGGCGCGGACGCCGTAGAGGCCGAGCGGGGTGAGCCGGACCATGCCGTACCGGGAGACGTCCTCGTCGTCGATCGGCGGCGCGGGCTCCTCGCCCTCCTCGGCCATCAGGGCCTCGTCGACGGGCCGGTAGGCGACGAGCCCGATCGGTTCGAGGAGCCGGAACTGCTCGTCGAGCCGCATCATCGCGTCGGAGACCTGCTCCAGGACGTCGTCGGTGGGCTCGCCCATGTCGTCGGGGACGACCATCGACGCGGCGAGCGCGGGCAGCGGTACCGGGCCCTCGCCGGCGCCGCCCTCGGTGACGGTCAGCAGGTAGAGGTTGCCGAGGACGCCCTCCAGGAAGTCGGCCTCGACCTCGGGGTCCCAGTCGAGCGCCTCGATGTCGATCTCGCCGTCGTCGCCGACGATCGCGTCCAGGTCGTCGAGGACGGGGGCGACGGCGTCGGCGAAGACGGCGTCGAAGCCGTCCAGCCAGATCGCGAGGACGTCCTGCGGCGAACCGCCGGTGAGCAGCGCGAGGTTCTCGCCGGGTTCGGCGGTGCCGGGGGTCGCGCCCTCCTCGTCCTCGGTGCCGTCCTTCACGTCCACCAGACCGGTGTCGACGGCCAGCCGCCAGGCGTCGCCGGCCAGGATCTCGCCGTCCTCCGCGTCGCCGAGGCCCAGCAGCGCGACGGCTTCGGGGAGTTGGGCGTCGACGAGTTCGCCGCCGGCGTCCACGCGGGTGTCGGGGCCGGCCCAGCGGGCGAGCCGCACCGCGTGGGCGAGGAGGGGGGCGGCCAGGGCGTCCCGCGCCAGCTCCGCGTCCGCACGGAGCCGAACGGGGGGAAGGGTGGGGTGCTCCGCTGACATCTGGGGGGTCTCCTCGACGCGTGCGTGGGTGAAGGTGAAGGGCTCAAAGAGCGGTCCTCAGCGTAGACGCATCCGGGCGCCCGTCCGGCGGTTCACCGGTCCGTCAGCCTTCGTACACCCGTCGACCCTTGACAAGTCCACCGCTCTCGCAAGAGATTGACGCGCGTAGATTCTTCTGCCGATCGTCCAAGCACCCTCGGAGTCCCCTGATGCCTTCCTCCATACCGAGATCCGCCGCGGTCTCCGCCGTCGTCGCGGCCGCCCTCGCCGCCGGTCTGCTGGCGAGCTCGTCCAGCGCCGCGGCGGAGGACGCCGCCGGCGTCCGCATCCACGACATCCAGGGCACGACCCGCGTCTCCCCCCTCGTCGGCAAGCAGGTCACCGGCGTGACGGGCATCGTCACCGGTGTCCGCACCTACGGCTCGCGCGGCTTCTGGATCCAGGACCCGGAGGCGGACGCGGACCCGGCCACCAGCGAGGGCGTGTTCGTCTTCACGAGCTCCGTCCCGACCGTCGCCGTCGGCGACGCCGTCAGCGTGAACGGCACCGTCACCGAGTACGTCCCCGGCGGCCTGACCTCGGGCAACCAGTCGCTGACGCAGCTCTCGAAGCCGGTCGTCACGGTGGTCTCGAAGGACAACCCGGTCCCGGCGCCGGTGACGATCTCGCCCTGGTCGGTCCCCGACGCGTACGCCCCCGAGGGCGACCCGGCCGCCGGCGGCTCCGTCAACGGCCTGACGCTGGACCCGGAGACGTACGCCCTGGACTACTACGAGTCCCTGGAGGGCACCAACGTCCGCGTCGGCTCCTCGCGCGTGGTCGGCGCCACCGACGCGTACGCGGAGCTGTGGGTGACCGTGAAGCCCTGGGAGAACCCCAACCTGCGCGGCGGCACGGTCTACGGCTCCTACGAGTCCCAGAACACCGGCCGGCTCCAGATCCAGTCGCTGACCCCGCTCGCCCAGCAGCCGTTCCCCAAGGCGAACGTCGGCGACCGGCTGTCCGGCTCCACCGAGGGCCCGCTGGACTTCAACCAGTTCGGCGGCTACACGCTGACCGCCCGCACCCTCGGCACGGTCGTCGACCGCGGCCTGGAGCGCGAGACCACGGACAAGCAGCACAAGAACGAGCTGGCCGTGGCGACGTACAACGTCGAGAACCTCGACCCGACCGACCCGCAGGAGAAGTTCGACGCGCTCGCCAAAGCGGTCGTCGAGAACCTCGCCTCGCCCGACATCGTCGCCCTGGAGGAGATCCAGGACAACAACGGCGCCAAGAACGACGGCACCGTCGCCGCCGACCAGACGGTGAAGAAGTTCACCGACGCGATCGTCGCGGCCGGCGGCCCGGCGTACGACTGGCGCTCGGTCGACCCGGAGAACGGCAAGGACGGGGGCGAGCCCGGCGGCAACATCCGTCAGGTCTTCCTCTTCAACCCCGAGCGCGTCTCCTTCACGGACCGCGCCGGCGGCGACGCCACCACCGCCACCGCCGTGACGGGCACCAAGGGCCGCGCCGCGCTGACCCTGTCCCCCGGCCGCATCGACCCGGCCAACGCCGCCTGGGAGGCCAGCCGCAAGCCGCTCGCGGGCGAGTTCGTCTTCCGCGGCCGCACGGTCTTCGTGATCGCCAACCACTTCGGCTCCAAGGGCGGCGACGAGTCCATCGTCTCGCACCACCAGCCGCCGGCCCGCTCCTCCGAGGCGAAGCGACTCCTCCAGGCGCAGGCGGTCAACGCCTTCGTCAAGGACATCGTCACGGTGGAGAAGCAGGCCGACGTCCTCGTCGTCGGCGACATCAACGACTTCGAGTTCTCCGGCACGACCCGAGCGCTGACCGACGGCGGCGCGCTGTACCCGGCCGTGAAGTCGCTGCCGCGCAGCGAGCGCTACTCGTACGTCTACCAGGGCAACAGCCAGGTCCTCGACCAGATCCTGACCAGCCCCGGCGTGCACCACTTCGCGTACGACAGCGTGCACATCAACGCCGAGTTCGCCGACCAGGACAGCGACCACGACCCGCAGGTCCTGCGCTTCCGCCCGTAGGCGCAAGCCCGGTCACACGCCCGCGCTCAGGCTGAGCGCGGGCGTGTACCGCCGCACCCGGCCGCCCGTGAGCGCCGGGTGGCTGCGCACCCGCTCCCACGCCTCGCCCTGCCGGGCCTCGTCCGCCAGCCATTCCTCGTGGGCCCGCTCGCTCTCCCACTCGGCGTAGTTCAGGACCCGGCCGCCGTCGACGGACAGATGGAACTGCCCGCTGATCCCGCCGGACACCCGCCCGGCGGCCGTGTCCCCGTCCAGCGCGGCGAAGACGTCGTCCACCCACGCCTCCCTGCGCCCCTCGCCGGGCCCGTCGAAGTCCGCCTCGACGACCACGACGACCCCGGGCAGCTCCCCGGCGCCCGTCCCGCCGCGGGCCGTGGACCGGTGGACCGGCGCGTACCGGCGCAGTTCCACCCGTTCGATGCCGGGGACGGCCGCGTCGATCTCGGCGTTCCGGTCGTCGCGGTACACGCTGACGAAGTCGTCGTAGGCGCTCTGCCCGGTCCACTGCGAGTAGTGCAGCAGCGTGTCCCCGTCGGTCCCGGCGAGGATGCTGTACGAGAGCAGTCCCAGGTCGGGCCATTCCCTGCGCTCCCAGGCCGCGCGGACGGCCTCGACGGCGGCCCGCTGCCGCTCGGGGGTGCCGACCCGCCAGGTGCTGACGAGGACGGCGCCCACGCCGGGGCGGTGGAGGTCGGGGCGGGCGTCGGGGTGGGCGACGGCGTTCATGCGGGACTCCTTCGACCGTGATCGGCTCGGACCCCTCCACCGTCACACCTCAACCTTGGTCGAGGTCAAGCCCGCTCCCCGTGCGAGACTCGCGCCATGATCCTTCGCCCCGCCACCCGCGCCGAACTGCCCGCCGTCCTCGCCCTGCTCGCCGACGAGGAGCGGGTCGTGGACCCCGCCGCGGTCGCCGTCACCGAGGCGTACGAGCGGGCCTTCGCCGCCATCGCGGGCGACCCGCGCAACGAGATGCTGGTCCTGGTGGACGACGGCCTCGTCGTGGGCTGCCTCCAGGCCACGTACATCCCCGGCCTCGGGAAGGGCGGCGCCGAACGGGCCCTGATCGAGGCGGTCCGGATCAGGGCCGACCGCCGCGGCGGCGGTCTCGGCCGGGAGCTGATGGAACGGGCCGTGACGCGCGCGCGGGAGCGCGGCTGCGCCCTCGTCCAGCTCACCAGCGACAAGCGGCGCACGGACGCCCACCGCTTCTACGCCTCCCTGGGCTTCGCACGCAGCCACGACGGCTTCAAGCGGACGCTCTAGCGAGGCGGCGGCCGGCCCCCGGGCGACCGGGCGCGTGACCCGGCGACCCGGCGACCCGACCGTTCAGCGCTCCTTATCCCTCGAACCAAGAAGGTCTAAGTGGACCTACATGGTCGGATGTGCCCAGACTTGTCGCATGACCCCTGCACGCCCTTTCGGCCGCGCCCTCTGCGCGATGATCACCCCGTTCGCCCCGTCCGGCGCGCTCGACCTCGACGGCGCGGGCGAGCTGGCCGCGCGGCTCGTCGCGGACGGCTGCGACGGCCTGGTCCTCAGCGGGACCACCGGGGAGTCCCCGACCACCACGGACGCCGAGAAGGCCGCGCTCGTCCGCGCGGTGCGGGAGGCGGTCGGTCCCGGGCCGTCCGTCGTCGCGGGCGTCGGGACCGCCGACACCCGGCACACCGCGGAGCTGGCCCGCCATGCCGAACAGGCCGGGGCGGACGGGCTGCTGGTCGTCACCCCGTACTACAGCCGCCCGCCCCAGGCGGCCGTCGAGGCGCACTTCCTGAAGGTCGCCGACGCGACCGGACTGCCGGTCATGGTCTACGACATCCCCGGCCGCACGGGCACCCGCGTCGAGCCCGCGACGATGCGGCGGCTCGCCGCGCACCCGCGGATCGTCGCGGTGAAGGACTGCTCCTACGACCTGCTCGGTTCGGCGCGGGTCATCGCGGAGAGCGGGCTCGCCTACTACTCCGGCTGCGACGAGCTCAACCTGCCGCTGTACGCGGTCGGCGCCGCGGGCTACGTGAGCACGGTCGCCAACGTGGCGCCGCGTGCGATGCGGGCGGTCCTGGACGCCTTCGACGCCGGCGACACCGCCGGGGCGGCCCGTCTCCACGCCCGGACCCTGCCGCTCACCGAGCTGATGATGGCCGCCGGGCTGCCCGGCACGGTCACCGTGAAGGCGATCCTCGGCGGCGCGGTGCGCGAACCGCTGCAGCCCGCCGACCGGGAGACGGCCGACGGGCTGCGGACGGCGCACGAGGCGCTGGTTCAGGCGGAGTCGCCGGTGTGAGCACGGCCGAAGCCGGCCGCGTGCTCCGGGACGTCCGCCGGCGGGTCGCCGGTCCGACGACGGCCCGCGACGCGGGGGCGCCGGATCAGTTGTGGCTGTGCAGGATGTCGTTGAGGCCGCCCCAGACCGCGTTGTTCGGGCGGGCCTCGACGGTGCCGGTGACCGAGTTGCGGCGGAAGAGGATGTTCGAGGCGCCGGAGAGCTCGCGGGCCTTCACGACCTGGCCGTCGGGCATGGTGATCCGGGTGCCGGCGGTGACGTACAGACCGGCCTCGACGACGCACTCGTCGCCCAGCGCGATGCCGACGCCGGCCTCGGCGCCGATCAGGCAGCGCTCGCCGATCGAGATGACGACGTTGCCGCCGCCGGAGAGGGTGCCCATGGTGGAGGCGCCGCCGCCGATGTCGGAGCCGTTGCCGACGACGACGCCGGCGGAGATGCGGCCCTCGACCATGGAGGTGCCGAGGGTGCCGGCGTTGAAGTTGACGAAGCCCTCGTGCATGACGGTGGTGCCGGCGGCGAGGTGGGCGCCGAGGCGGACGCGGTCGGCGTCGGCGACGCGGACGCCGGCGGGCACGACGTAGTCGGTCATGCGGGGGAACTTGTCGATCGAGGTGACCTGGAGGTGCAGGCCCTCGGCGCGGGCGTTCAGCCGCACCTTCTCGACGTCGTCGACGGCGACCGGGCCGAGCGAGGTCCAGGCGACGTTGGCGAGCAGGCCGAAGACGCCGTCCAGGCTCTGGCCGTGCGGCTTGACCAGCCGGTGGCTGAGCAGGTGCAGACGCAGGTAGGCGTCGTGGGCGTCGAGCGGCTTCTCGTCGAGCGAGGAGATCACGGTGCGGACGGCGACCACCTCGACGCCGCGGCGGGCGTCCACGCCGAGGGCCTTGGCGGCGCCCTCGCCGAGGGCGTTCACCGCCTCCTCGGGGGTGAGCCGCTCGGTGCCGGCGGGGCCGGCCGCCTCGGTCAGCTCGGGGGCGGGGAACCAGGTGTCGAGAACGGTGCCGTCGCCGGAGATGGTGGCGAGGCCGGCGGCGACGGCGCCGGTGGTGCGAGGAGCAGTGGTCATGACGGAAAACCTAACGGTCGGCCCCCCGCCCGGGCCAACCGGTCTCAGGTGTCGGGCGAGCCCCTAGGGTGTTCCCACGAACGCGGGGAGGCCCGTCTCGGCGCTTCCTTCAGGCCGACGCGCCGCTTCTCGGCGGGCCCTGTCGCCGCCTCAGGTCCCCGTACCGCCGCCGGCGCCCGCGTCCAGGATCCGGGCCAGGGCGAGCCGCGCGTACTCCTCGTCGTACGCGCCGTCGGTGAGCAGCACCTGGAGGCAGATGCCGTCCATGAGGGCGACGACGGCGCGGGCGGTGACGGGGTCGGTGCGGGAGGCGAGGGCGTCGGTGACGCTCTCGGTCCACTCGGCGGCGACGGGTCTCAGGGCGGGGCGGCGCAGGGCGGCCAGGTAGAGCTCGTACTCCAGCTCCACGCGCGCGCGTTCGCCGCCCAGCCACTCGCCGAGGAGCCGGGCGAGGGCGGTGGCGAGGTCACCCTCCGGCGCGGTGAGGCCCGGGGTCTCGCGCAGCAGCCGGCCGAAGCCCTCGCCGGCCGTGCGCAGCGCGGCGACGAGGAGGTCGTCGAGGGAGGCGAAGTGGTACGTGGTGGAGCCGAGCGGCACGTCGGCCTCGGCGGCGACCGTGCGGTGGCTCAGCCCGGCGATGCCGGACCGTCCGGCCACCCGCAGGGCCGCGTCCACGATCCGCTCGCGCCGTCCGGGGTCGTGGCGCCGCGGGCGCCCCATCAGTGCGCCCCGCCCAGGTTGAGGACGGCGACCCCGGCGATGATGAGGACGATCCCGGCGATCTTGGCGGCGTCGAGGCTCTCGCCGAGGAACAGGAAGCCGATGGCGGCGACGGCGGCGGTGCCGACGCCCGACCAGATGGCGTAGGCGGTGCCGACCTGGAGCGTCTTGAGCGCCTGCGCGAGGAGGGCGAAGGCGATCAGGTAGCCGGCGCCGGTGACCAGCGAGGGCCAGAGCTTGCTGAACCCGTCGCTGTACTTCATCGAGGTGGTGGCGAGGATCTCCGCCGCGATGGCCCCCGCCAGCAGTCCGTAACCCATGTGTACGAGCGTACACACCGATGCGTACACCCGTACGCAAAAAGGCGTACGGGTGTACGCGAGGGGCACCGCTACGGTGTCCCGCATGACGTATCCCCCAGGTCCGCCCTACGGCTACGGCTACGCGCCGCCGCCCCCTCCGCCGAAGCCCGGCGTGATACCCCTGGCCCCGCTCTCGTTCGGCACCGTCCTCAGCGCGGCCTTCGCGACCTTCGGCCGCCACTGGAAGCAGCTGCTCGGCGTGACCGGGGCCGCCTACGGGGCCGCGCTGCTGCTCGTCGGGGCGGCCGTCGGCATCGCGTATGCCGCCGTCGGCGACCTCTTCCCCGCCGTGTTCGACCTGCCGTCGGGCCGGGAACCGGCCTGGGACGACGTCCGCCCACTGATCGTCGCCTTCGTCTGCGTCTGGCTCGCCGCCATGATCGCCATGATCTGCGCGAACGCCGTCGTGGCCGCCGCCTGCCCCGCCGTGGTCCAGGAGGCCGTCCTCGGCCGGCCCACGACCTTCGGCGCGGTCTGGCGCCGCGCCTGGTCCCGGATGCCGGCGGTGCTGGGCACGGTCATGCTGACCAGCCTGCTCCTGCTGATCCCGGTGGCGCTCGTCCTCGTGGCCTTCGCCGGCACCTTCGCCGCGCTGCTCTCGGCGACGGCCGACTCGGACCCGCCGGACAGCGGCCTGTGGGTGATCCCGCTGGTCGCGGTCCTCCTGGCCCTGCTCATCGCCCCGCTCGCGGCCTGGATCTGGGTGAAGTTCAGCCTCGCCCCGGCGGCGGCGGTCGTGGAGGGCCAGGGCGCCGTCGCCTCGATGCGCCGCTCGTCGTCCCTGGTCCACGGCTCCTGGTGGCGGCTGTTCGGCTGCCTGCTCGCCATCGGCGCCATGGCGTCGTTCGCCGGCTGGCTGATCCAGCAGCTGCTCTCCGCGCTGGTCACGGCTCCCATGGCGGCCACCGACTTCTCCGGCGACGACCCCGGCGCCCTGATCGCGTCCTTCGCGGTCCTCTTCGGCTTCCTCGCCGTGGGCCAGCTCGTCAGCCAGGCGGTCGTCTCCCTCTTCCCGCCGCTGGTCGCCTCCCTGCTCTACGTCGACCAGCGCATACGCAAGGAGAACCTGGGCCCGGAACTCGCCCGGGCCGCCGGCCTCCTCTAGGCCGACCCCGTCGGACCGAGGCCGTCCCCGCGGACCCAGGCCATATCCGCGGACCCAGGCCGTACCCACGTACCGAGGCCGACCCCGCGGATTCCGCCCGACCCGCGCCGGCACGACCGCGGTGCACGGGCCCCGACACGCGAAACGGCCGTGCCCCGAAGGGCACGGCCGTTCTCCCGCGGACGGGTCAGACGTTGAAGCCGAGCGCGCGCAGCTGCTCGCGGCCGTCGTCCGTGATCTTGTCCGGGCCCCACGGCGGCATCCAGACCCAGTTGATCTTCAGCTCGTTGACGATGCCGTCCGTCGCGGACTTCGCCTGGTCCTCGATCACGTCGGTCAGCGGACAGGCCGCCGACGTCAGCGTCATGTCCAGCGTCGCGATGTTCGCGTCGTCGATGTGGATGCCGTAGATGAGGCCCAGGTTGACGACGTCGATGCCCAGCTCGGGGTCGACGACGTCGTACAGCGCCTCGCGGACTTCTTCCTCGGAGGCCGGCTTCATCGTGGCCTCGGCGTTCTCGGTCATGCCGACTTCCTCTCCGCGTCGCCCAGCGCCTGGGCGGTCGCGTCCTTCCACGCCATCCAGCTGAGCAGCGCGCACTTCACACGGGCCGGGTACTTCGAGACTCCGGCGAACGCGACCGCGTCCTCCAGGATCTCCTCCATCGCGTCGTCGGGCTCGATCTGGCCCTTGGACTGCATCAGCTCCAGGAAGGTGCCCTGGATCCGCTGCGCCTCGGCCAGCTCCTTGCCGACGAGCAGCTCGTTGAGGACGGACGCCGAGGCCTGGCTGATCGAACAGCCCTGGCCCTCGTACGACACGTCCTCGATGCGCGAGCCGTCGTACTTCACGCGGAGCGTGATCTCGTCGCCGCACGTCGGGTTGACGTGGTGCACCTCGGCGTCGCCGTCCCGAAGACCGCGCCCGTGCGGGTGCTTGTAGTGGTCCAGGATGACGTCCTGGTACATCGAATCCAGCTTCACGAGCCGTCCCCTAGCCGAAGAAGTTCCGTACGTGCTCCAGACCCTCGACCAAGGCGTCGACCTCGGCCGGAGTGGAGTACAGATAGAACGACGCCCGCGTGGTCGCAGGAATTCCGTACCGCAGGCAGACCGGCCGCGCGCAGTGGTGGCCGACCCGGACGGCGATGCCCTGCTCGTCGAGTACCTGGCCCACGTCGTGCGGGTGGATGTCGCCCAGCGTGAAGGAGATCGCCGCGCCGCGGTCCTCGGCCGTGGTGGGGCCGATGATCCGCAGGTCCGGAACCTCCTGGAGGCGCCGGACGGCGTACTCGGTGATCGCGTGCTCGTGGCGCGCGATGTTCTCCATGCCGATCGCCGACAGGTAGTCCACGGCCGCGCCGAGGCCGACGGCCTGGGCGATCGGGGGCGTGCCCGCCTCGAACTTGTGCGGGGCCGGCGCGTACGTCGAGGAGTGCATCGACACGGTCTCGATCATCTCGCCGCCGCCGAGGAAGGGCGGGAGGTCCTCCAGGAGTTCCTGCCGTCCCCACAGCACGCCGATGCCGGTCGGGCCGCACATCTTGTGGCCGGTGAAGGCCACGAAGTCGGCCTGGAGCGCCTGCACGTCCAGGACCATGTGCGGGGCCGCCTGGGAGGCGTCGATGCAGACGAGCGCACCGACCTCCTGGGCGCGGCGGATGATGGTCTCCACCGGGTTGACCGTGCCCAGCAGGTTCGAGACCAGCGTGAACGAGACGATCTTGGTCTTCTCGGTGATGACCTCCTCGATGTTCGAGAGGTCGAGACGGCCGTCGTCGGTGAGGCCGAACCACTTCAGCTTCGCGCCCGTGCGCTGCGAGAGCAGCTGCCACGGCACGATGTTGGAGTGGTGCTCCATCTCCGTGATGGCGATCTCGGTCTCGTGGTCCACGCGGTAGGGCTCCTCGGCCCAGCCCAGCATGTTGGCCACGAGGTTGAGCGACTCCGAGGCGTTCTTGGTGAAGATCACCTCGTCGCGGCTCGGCGCGTTGATGAAGGCCGCGACCTTGTCACGGGCGCCTTCGTAGAGCGCCGTCGCCTCCTCGGCGACCGTGTAGACGCCGCGGTGGACGTTGGCGTTGTGGCGCTCGTAGTACGTGTTGAGCGCGTCGAGGACCTGCCGCGGCTTCTGCGAGGTCGCAGCGGAGTCGAGGTACACGATCTTCTTGCCGTCGTGGACCACGCGATCCAGGAGCGGGAAGTCCTTGCGGATCGCCTCGGTGTCGAGGAGGCCGGAGAGCCCCTGATGGGCAGAAGTCACGCGGACGCGCCACCCTTCACGTACTTGTCGTAGCCCTCGTTCTCCAGCTGGTCGGCGAGCTCGGCGCCGCCGGACTCGGCGATGCGGCCGTTCGCGAAGACGTGCACGAAGTCGGGCTTGATGTAGCGCAGGATGCGCGTGTAGTGCGTGATCAGCAGGGTGCCGACCTCGCCCGTCTCGCGCACGCGGTTGACGCCCTCGGAGACGATGCGGAGCGCGTCGACGTCGAGGCCGGAGTCGGTCTCGTCGAGGATCGCGATCTTCGGCTTGAGGAGCTCCAGCTGCAGGATCTCGTGGCGCTTCTTCTCACCGCCGGAGAAGCCCTCGTTCACGTTGCGCTCGGCGAAGGCCGGGTCCATCTGGAGCTGCTCCATCGCGGACTTGACCTCCTTCACCCAGGTGCGCAGCTTGGGCGCCTCGCCGCGGACGGCCGTGGCGGAGGTGCGCAGGAAGTTGGAGACCGAGACGCCGGGGACCTCGACCGGGTACTGCATGGCGAGGAAGACGCCGGCGCGGGCGCGCTCGTCGACCGACATCTCCAGGACGTCCTCACCGTCGAGGGTGACGGTGCCGCCGGTGACCGTGTACTTCGGGTGGCCTGCGAGGGAGTACGCCAGGGTCGACTTGCCGGAGCCGTTGGGGCCCATGACGGCGTGGGTCTCGCCCTGCTTGATGGTCAGGTCGACGCCCTTGAGGATCTCGCGGGGACCGTTCTCCGCCTCGACGGAGACGTGCAGGTCGTGGATTTCAAGCGTAGCCATGGGTGACTCAGGACTCCTGGGTGACGGAGACGAGCACATCGTCCCCTTCGATCTTTACGGGGTATACGGGGACGGGGCGCGTCGCGGGCAGGCCCGAGGGCTTGCCGGTGCGCAGGTCGAAGCTGGAGCCGTGCAGCCAGCACTCGATGGAGCAGTCCTCGACCTCGCCCTCCGAGAGGGAGACGTTCGCGTGCGAGCAGATGTCGTTGATCGCGAACACCTCGCCCTCGGTGTGCACGAGGGAGACGGGCGTGCCGTCCACCTCGACCCGCTTGGGGGTGTCGGTCTCCAGCTCGCTCAGCGCGCAGACTCGGACGAAGGCCATCAGACGGAGGCCTCCAGCTCGGCCTCGATCTTGGCGATCAGGCGCTCCTGGACGTCGGGCAGGCCGATCTGCTGGACCAGCTCGGCGAAGAAGCCGCGGACGACGAGGCGGCGGGCCTCGGCCTCCGGGATGCCGCGGGCCATCAGGTAGAAGAGCTGCTCGTCGTCGAAGCGGCCGGTGGCCGAGGCGTGACCGGCGCCGGCGATCTCGCCGGTCTCGATCTCCAGGTTCGGCACGGAGTCGACCCGGGCACCGTCCGTGAGGACCAGGTTCCGGTTGAGCTCGTACGTGTCGGTGCCCTCGGCGGCGGCCTGGATGAGCACGTCGCCGATCCAGACGGCGTGCGCGTCCTGGCCCTGCAGCGCGCCCTTGTAGGCCACGTTGGACTTGCAGTGCGGGGTGTTGTGGTCGACCAGCAGGCGGTGCTCCTGGTGCTGGCCGGCGTCGGTGAAGTACAGGCCGAAGAGCTCGGCCTCGCCGCCCGGAGCCGCGTAGGCGACCCGCGGGTGGATGCGGACGACGTCGCCGCCGAAGGTGACGACGACCGACTTGAAGGAGGCGTCGCGGCCGACCAGCGCGTTGTGCTGGGCGACGTGGACGGCGTTCTCGTCCCAGTCCTGGACGGAGACGACCGTCAGCTTGGCGCCGTCGCCGAGGACGTAGTCGACGTTGGCGGCGAGGACGGCGTCACCGGTGTGGTCGATGACCACGACGGCCTCGGCGAAGGCGCCGAGCTCGATGACCTGGTGGCCGAAGGCGACCCCGCCGACGCCGTGCACCGCGATGCGGATCGGCTCGGTGAGGACGGCCTCCTTGGCGACGGTGACGACCGAGGCCTTCTCGAAGGACGTGTACGCCTGGGCGGCGACGCGGTCGACGGGCGTGCCGGCCTTGCCGAGGCGCTGGTCCTCGCGGCCGACGGTCTCCACGGTGACGCCCTCGGGGGCCTCGATCTCGACCTTGACGCCCTCGCCGGAGGCGACCGCGGTGCCGTCGTGGAGGCCGCGCAGACGCGCCAGCGGCGTGAAGCGCCACTCCTCTTCACGGCCGTGCGGGACGGGGAAGTCCGCGACGTCGAAGGACGGGGGCGCGCTCATGCGCGTGGCGACGGTGGACTCTGCGGCCACCGCGATCGAGCCGGCGGTGGTGGAGCCCGCCGGGATGTACTGAGCCTCAGCCATGGCTGTCGTGTTGCTCTCTTCCTGCGTCAAAAGAAAATCGGTCGCTGCGTGGGGTGGGGCGGGCTCCTAGCCGACCGCGCCTTCCATCTGCAGCTCGATCAGCCGGTTGAGCTCCAGGGCGTATTCCATCGGCAGCTCCTTGGCGATGGGCTCGACGAAGCCTCGAACGATCATCGCCATCGCCTCGAACTCCGTGAGGCCGCGGCTCATCAGGTAGAAGAGCTGGTCCTCGGAGACCTTGGAGACGGTGGCCTCGTGGCCCATGGAGACGTCGTCCTCGCGCACGTCCACGTAGGGGTACGTGTCGGAGCGGGAGATCGTGTCGACGAGCAGCGCGTCGCAGAGGACGTTCGACTTGGCGCCCGGGGCACCCTCGCCGATCTCGATGAGACCGCGGTAGGAGGTGCGGCCGCCGCCTCGCGCCACCGACTTGGAGACGATGTTGGAGGAGGTGTTCGGGGCCATGTGGACCATCTTGGCGCCGGCGTCCTGGTGCTGGCCCTCGCCCGCGAACGCGATGGAGAGGGTCTCGCCCTTGGCGTGCTCGCCCATCAGGTAGACGGCCGGGTACTTCATGGTGACCTTGGAGCCGATGTTGCCGTCGACCCACTCCATGGTGGCGCCCTCGTAGGCGACGGCGCGCTTGGTCACCAGGTTGTAGACGTTGTTCGACCAGTTCTGGATGGTCGTGTAGCGGCAGCGGCCGCCCTTCTTCACGATGATCTCGACGACGGCGCTGTGCAGCGAGTCCGACGAGTAGATCGGGGCGGTGCATCCCTCGACGTAGTGGACGTAGGCGTCCTCGTCGACGATGATCAGCGTCCGCTCGAACTGGCCCATGTTCTCCGTGTTGATGCGGAAGTAGGCCTGGAGCGGGATCTCGACGTGCACGCCCTTCGGCACGTAGATGAAGGAGCCGCCGGACCACACGGCCGTGTTCAGCGAGGCGAACTTGTTGTCGCCGACCGGGATGACGGTGCCGAAGTACTCGCGGAAGAGCTCCTCGTGCTCCTTCAGCGCGGTGTCGGTGTCGACGAAGATGACGCCCTGCTCCTCCAGGTCCTCGCGGATCTGGTGGTAGACGACCTCGGACTCGTACTGGGCCGCGACACCGGCGACGAGGCGCTGCTTCTCCGCCTCGGGGATGCCGAGCTTGTCGTACGTGTTCTTGATGTCCTCCGGCAGGTCCTCCCAGGACTCGGCCTGCTTCTCGGTGGACCGCACGAAGTACTTGATGTTGTCGAAGTCGATGCCGGAGAGGTCGGAGCCCCAGGTCGGCATGGGCTTCTTGCCGAAGAGGCGCAGACCCTTCAGACGGAGCTTCAGCATCCACTCGGGCTCGTTCTTCTTCGAGGAGATGTCGCGGACGACGTCCTCGTTGAGTCCGCGCTTGGCGGCGGCACCGGCAGTGTCGGAGTCGGCCCAGCCGTACTCGTACCGACCCAGGCCCTCAAGCTCGGGGTGGCTGATCTCGGTGGTCATGCGGGGTTCCTCCCGGCCGTGCTGACAGATGCTGATGACGTGGTCTGCGGGGCGCTGTGCGGGATGAACGTGGTGCAGACGCCGTCACCATGCGCGATGGTGGCCAGACGCTGGACGTGCGTTCCCAGGAGGCGGGAGAAGAATTCCGTCTCCGCCTCACACAGCTGGGGGTACTGCTCGGCGACGTGGGCGACCGGGCAGTGGTGCTGGCAGAGCTGCTCGCCGACCGGCGCGTTCCGCGCAGTGGCAGCGTACCCGTCCGCCGTCAGGGCCTTGGCCAGCGCCTCGGTCCGTCCGGCGGGATCGGCCGCCTCGACGGCCTCGCGGTAGGCGCCCGCCTGGGCCTCGATGCGGTCGCGGGCGAAGGCGGCGACGGCCGCCTCGCCTCCGGCGTTCCGCTCGATCCAGCGGAGCGCCTCGACGGCGAGCGAGTCGTAGGACTGGTCGAAGGCGTCCCTGCCGCAGTCGGTGAGCGCGAAGACCTTCGCGGGGCGGCCGCGGGCGCGGGTCCCGTAGACGCGCTTCTCACGGGCCTCGACGACGTTCTCTGCGACCAGCGAGTCGAGGTGGCGACGGACGGCGGCCTGGGTGAGGCCGAGCCGGTCGGCCAGGTCGGCGACGGTCGACGGGCCGTGGTCCAGGATCGACCGCGCGACCCGGTTGCGCGTCGAGCGCTCACGGGTCGCGAGTTCCTCCACGGGAGCCTCACCGACGTTTTTCACAACGCCATTGTTGCGTAATTAATCGGCGAGTGACAAGCGGCGCCGGAACCGCCGGCGGTGCCGTGCATCACTCAGGTAAGCCTTACCTGACCTGCGAATATGATCATTCGTAGGACGAATCGAGGTCCCGCGGAGGACGTCTCCCGGCCACGTCCGCGCAGGCCACAGGGGTCCCCGCGCGCACCGGGACGCCGCCACGCACCGCTCCCCGGACGCGGTGCGCGCACCCGGCCGGAGGCGCCGGCCGGCGGCGCCCGGGCCCCGCGCCGGGAGGGCCCCCGCGCCCTCTCTAGACTTCCCGTCATGCGCGGGATGTCCACACAGAGCGAGTCCGTCGTCCAGGTCAGGGGCCTGGTCAAGCGGTACGGAGCCAAGACCGCCGTCGACGGCCTCGACCTCGACGTGCGGGCGGGCACCGTCACCGCCGTCCTCGGCCCCAACGGCGCCGGCAAGACCACCACCGTCGAGACCTGCGAGGGATACCGCAGGCCCGACGGCGGCACCGTCCGCGTCCTCGGCCTCGACCCCGTCGCCGACGCGGCCGCCCTGCGCCCCCGGATCGGCGTGATGCTCCAGTCCGGCGGGGTCTACTCCGGCGCCCGGGCCGACGAGATGCTCCGCCACATGGCGAAGCTGCACGCCCACCCGCTCGACGTGGACGCCCTCGTCGAGCGGCTCGGCCTCGGCTCCTGCGGCCGTACGACCTACCGGCGCCTCTCCGGCGGCCAGCAGCAGCGCCTCGCGCTCGCCATGGCCGTCGTCGGCCGCCCCGAGCTGGTCTTCCTCGACGAGCCGACCGCGGGCCTCGACCCGCAGGCCCGCCGGGCCACCTGGGAACTGGTCCGCGAGCTCCGCACCGACGGCGTCACCGTGGTCCTCACCACCCACTTCATGCAGGAGGCCGAGGAGCTCGCCGACGACGTCGCCATCGTCGACGCCGGCCGGGTCGCCGCCCAGGGCAGCCCCGAGCAGCTCTGCCGCGGCGGCGCCGAGAACACCCTCCGCTTCACCGGACGCCCCGGCCTCGACCTCGGCTCCCTGCTGAAGGCGCTGCCCGACGGCACCGCCGCCGCGGAACCGCTCCCCGGCACCTACCGGGTCACCGGCGCCGTGGACCCCCAGCTGCTCGCCACGGTGACCACCTGGTGCGCCCAGCACGACGTGATGCCCGGGGGCATCTCCGTCGAGCGCCACACCCTCGAAGACGTCTTCCTCGAACTGACGGGCAAGGAACTGCGGTCGTGAGCACTGGCACCTACACCCCCCGGCCGGGAGCCGCCCCCGTCGGCCGGATGATCGCCGCGCAGGCCGCCCTGGAGACCAGGATGCTGCTGCGCAACGGCGAGCAGCTGCTGCTGACGGTGATCATCCCGTCGCTCCTGCTGGTCCTGTTCTCCACCGTCGACATCGTCGACACCGGCGCCGGCGAGGCCGTCGACTTCCTCGCCCCCGGCGTCCTGGCGCTCGCGGTGCTCTCCACCGCCTTCACCGGCCAGGCCATCGCGACCGGCTTCGAGCGGCGGTACGGGGTGCTCAAGCGGCTCGGCGCCTCGCCGCTCCCCCGCTGGGCGCTGATGACCGCCAAGACGCTCGCCGTGCTGGTGACCGAGGTGCTCCAGGTCGCGCTCCTGACCGCGATCGCCCTGGCGCTCGGCTGGTCCCCGCAGGGCGACCCCTTCTCGGTCGCGCTGCTCCTGGTCCTGGGCACCGCCGCCTTCTCCGGCCTCGGCCTGCTGATGGCGGGCACCCTCCGGGCGGAGGCCACCCTGGCCGCCGCGAACCTGGTCTTCCTGCTGCTCCTGGTGGGCGGCGGGGTCATCGTGCCGCTGGACCGGTTCCCGGAGCCGGCCCGCGCGGTCCTGGAGCTGCTGCCGATCTCCGCCCTCTCGGACGGCCTGCGGGACGTCCTCCAGCACGGCGCCGCGCTGCCCTGGGGCGACGCGCTGGTCCTGGCGGTCTGGGCGGTCCTGGGCCTCGGGGCGGCCGCGAGGTTCTTCCGCTGGGAATAGCCGAAGCGGTTCAGAGGGTGACGTTTCCCGACAAGGCACCCCCTCGTGAAAGCGTGCACAAGCCCCCGCCTACGATGGGCCCGTGCTGACCCCCCTCGCCTCCCTCGCCAAGCGCTGGACCCCGTCCCCCCGGACGCTCCGGCGCGCCGCGCTCTCCGCCGTCGTGATGAGCGTCCTCATCATCGTCACGGGCGGCGCGGTCCGGCTGACCGGTTCCGGTCTCGGCTGCGACACCTGGCCGAAGTGCACGGACGACAGCCTCATCGTGACGCCCGAGCAGGGCTACCGCGGCGTCATCGAGTTCGGCAACCGGATGCTGACCTACGTCCTGTCGGCGGCCGTCGGCTGGGCCATCGTCGCCGCCCGGTGCACCAAGCCGTGGCGCCGGAACCTGACCCGCTGGGCCTGGGCGCAGTTCTGGATCGTGATGAGCAACGCCGTGATCGGCGGCATCACGGTGTGGATGGGCCTCAACCCGTGGACGGTGGCCGGCCACTTCCTCGCCGCGAACTCCCTCCTCACGGTGGCGGTCATCACCTGGCACCGGACCGGCGAGGGCGACACCGCCCCCCGGCCGCGCGCGCCCCGTCCGGTCCGCAAGCTGTCCTGGGCGATCACCGTCACCTCCGCCCTGCTGATCGTGCTCGGCACGACGGTCACGGGAGCCGGCAAGCACGCCGGTGACAGCAGCGACGTGCCGCGCATGCCGTGGGACTGGACGGACGCCGCCCACGTCCACGCCATCGCCGCCTGGGTCGTCTGCGCCCTCGCGCTGGCGATGTGGCTGGTCCTGCGCGTGGTGGACGCCCCGGTCGACACCCGGGCCCGGGCCCGCGACCTGCTGCTCGTCCTGCTCGCCCAGGGCGCGATCGGCTACGTCCAGTACTTCACCGGCGTCCCCGAGATCCTGGTCGCCGCTCACATGCTCGGCTCCTCGCTGATGTGGATCGCCGTGCTGCGCCTCGCCCTGAGCCTGCGCGAGCGCCCGCTCCCCACGCCGGAGATCCCGGCTCAGGCCGACTCCGCGCTGGCGTCCGCCTGAGCCCTCCCCGAACCGTCCGCGTCCGCCCGCACCCCGCCTCCGCGCGGGGTGCGGGCGGTTTCGGCCGCTACCGGCGGGGCCCGTCGGCGGCTCCGAGCCGGTAGACGCGCCGGGCGTTGTCGGCGGCGATCATGGCGGCGACGCGCCGTGCGTCCGTACGGGACCAGGCGCCGTCGGCGACCCAGCCCCCGAGCACCCGGGCGAGCGCCGCCCGGAAGGTGCTCGCGGCGACCACGTGGAGCTCGGGCAGGGCGTGGGCGCCGCTGGAGAAGAGCAGCTTGCCGAACGGCGCCCGCTCCAGGACCTCGGCGAGGGCGTCCGCCGCCCGGGCGCCGGTGTGGGCGAGGACGGGGCCGAGGTCGGCGTACACGTGCGCGTGGACCCCGGTCAGCCGGACCGCCTCGCGGTGGTACGGGTGGGCGTGCAGCAGCACGAGGTCGGTGCCGAGCCCGGCGGTGGCGGCGGCGAAGCCGGCGACGGCCGCCGGATCGCGGTCCCCGGTGTGCAGCTGGAGGGGGCGTCCGGCGGTGACGGCCGTCCAGAGCAGGTGGCGCAGCAGGACGGGGTCGGTGAGCCGGCCGCCGGCCGGGCGCGCGGCCAGCCAGCGGCCCGCGGCACCGCGGACCTCACGGGGTCCGGGCGCGTCCCAGGTGTGGGCCAGGCCGTGGCGCGCGCCGGCGGCGGAGGCCAGGGCCGCGGCTCCGGCGGCGGCCGCGTGGACGGCTTCGGCGAGGTTGGCGAGGAAGCCCTCGACGGTCCCGGACGTGTCGGCGACCTGTTCGGCGAGGGGTTCGAGGCGGACGATCTCGTGGGCCTCGGCGGCGCCGGCCGCGGCGATCTCGGCCGGCCCGGTGAGGTCGTCGGAGAGCCCCGTGTCGACCAGGTAGGTGGTGATGCCCGAGGCGCGCAGGAGCCGGCGGCCTGACTCGGCGGCCCCGAGCTCACGGCGGCGGGCGAGGTAGCGGGCCGGCGGGCAGTGCGGTTCGAGCCCGAGCAGCGGCGGGCACCAGCGGCGTACGGCGAACCCGGCCTGGGTGTCGAAGAAGGTGGTGCCCGCGGCGGGCAGCGCGGAGGTCCCGCCGAGGTGGGCGCCGAGCCGGGCCTCGAAGGTGCCGA
This sequence comes from Streptomyces sp. NPDC104202, assembly GCF_055584185.1. Taxonomy (NCBI): domain Bacteria; kingdom Bacillati; phylum Actinomycetota; class Actinomycetes; order Kitasatosporales; family Streptomycetaceae; genus Streptomyces; species Streptomyces sp. NPDC104202. Next base: position 55,389 of record NZ_JBVJMN010000048.1, read on the forward strand.
GGCCGAGCTCGGTGCGGAGCACCCCGTGGCAGTACTGGTCGACCAGGCTCGGCGTGTCGATCATCTCGGGGGGCTCCCTGCGTGGACGTGTCTCCACACGTCCTAACGGGTGAGCCCCGCGCGAGGTTGTTGCCTCAGCTGTTCGAGGGGCCGCCGATCTGGATACCGGCCATCCGGGTCCACTCGTACGGGCCGGTGGCGACCTTGGCGGCGAAGTCGCCGTCGAACTCCTCGTGGAGCGTCAGACCGGCCTTCTCGGCGGCTTTGCGCGCGATCTCGTGGGTGGGCGCCACCAGGTCGCCCCAGCCGCCGTCGGTCCCGACGAGCACGATCCGGGTGCCGGCCTGGCCGATGTGCGCGAGGTGTCCCTCGGAGCCGCCGTGCTCCTTGGAGAACGCCCGGATCTCCTTGGCGAGCTTGGCCGCCTTGCGCTCTTCCTGCTTCGTTTCTGCCATGGGAAGGATGCTACCGAGGGGTAGATCGACTGGCGACGGCCGGGCCACGTGGCCTATCCCACGTGACCCGGCCGCCGGCCGGAGCTCTCATACGAGCGGCGCTAGCGCAGGAACGGGTCCACGGCCACGGCCACGAAGAGCAGGGAGACATAGGTGATGGACCAGTGGAAGAGGCGCATCTCCTTGAGCTTCGCGCCGGTGGCGCCGTTCTTGGCGCGCTGGAGCAGCGCGTGCGCCTCCCACAGCCACCAGCCGCCGGTGAGCAGGGCCACCGCGGTGTAGAACCAGCCCGTGTAGCCCAGCGGGGTGAGCAGCAGGGACACGGCGACCATGACCCAGCTGTAGAGCACGATCTGCTTGGCGACGACCTTGTTGGAGGCCAGCACCGGCAGCATCGGCACGCCGGCGCGGGCGTAGTCGTCCTTCACCTTCATCGACAGCGGCCAGTAGTGCGGCGGCGTCCAGAAGAAGATGACGAGGAAGAGGATGACCGCGGCCCACGACATCGAGTTCGTGACCGCCGACCAGCCGATGAGCACCGGCAGGCAGCCGGCGATGCCGCCCCAGACGATGTTCTGCGCGGTGCGCCGCTTCAGGATCATCGTGTAGATCACGACGTAGAAGAGGAGCGCACCGAGCGACAGCGCGGCGGACAGCCAGTTGACGAGCAGCCCGAACCAGAGCGTGGAGACCACCGCGAGGGTGAGTCCGAAGACGAGTCCCTCGCGCGGCGTGAGCACGCCGGTGACCAGCGGCCGCTGGGAGGTGCGGTCCATCAGCGCGTCGATGTCGCGGTCGATGTACATGTTCAGCGCGTTCGCGCCGCCCGCCGACAGGTAGCCGCCGAAGCAGGTGGCGAGCACCAGCCACAGGTCCGGCACGCCCTGCTCGGCGAGGAACATCACCGGCACGGTGGTGATGAGCAGCAGCTCGATGATCCGCGGCTTGGTCAGCGCCACGAATGCCTTGACGCGGGCCCCGAACGGCCGATGGCCCCCCGGGCTGGGAGTCAAGACGACCCCTGCGGGTCGGGACTCGACGGCCGTCACGCACACCCCTGACAGAGAAATTCCCAGCAAGCTCCCCGGATGAAGGCGGGGTGAAGCTTGCGCGTACCACGCCACTGTAGACGTTGCCCAGACGCCGATCTTCGCGGGGGTGGGGTCGTGTTGGAGGGGTACGTCCCAAGGGGTGGACGCCGTTCGAGAGGCGAAGTCGCACACCCGGCGGCAGTCTTGCTGTGTCCGCTCATCTGAGGGGCATGCACACGAAAAGAGGGGCGTTCCGGCGGGGGTAGGCTCGACAACGCCGGTACACCCTCAGTCACCGGCCCAAGACATGTGGAGAGGAGCCCTGACCCAGGGTGAGCACTAAGCCGACCACCACAGACCTCGAGTGGACCGAGTTGGACCAGCGGGCCGTCGACACCGCCCGCATCCTGGCCGCGGACGCCGTACAGAAGGTCGGCAACGGCCATCCCGGTACGGCGATGAGCCTGGCGCCCGCCGCGTACACCCTCTTCCAGAAGGTGATGCGGCACGACCCGGCCGACCCCCAGTGGGTCGGGCGCGACCGGTTCGTCCTCTCCGCCGGCCACTCGTCCCTGACCCTGTACACCCAGCTCTACCTGGGTGGCTTCGGTCTCGAACTGGACGACCTGAAGGCCTTCCGCACCTGGGGCTCCAAGACCCCGGGCCACCCGGAGTACGGTCACACCGCCGCCGTCGAGACGACCACGGGCCCGCTGGGCCAGGGTGTCGCCAACGCCGTGGGCATGGCGATGGCCGCCCGCTACGAGCGCGGTCTGTTCGACCCGGAGGCCGCCCCGGGCACCTCCCCGTTCGACCACCGGATCTACGCGATCGCCGGCGACGGCTGCCTGCAGGAGGGCATCTCCGCCGAGGCGTCCTCGCTCGCCGGCCACCAGAAGCTCGGCAACCTGATCCTGCTGTGGGACGACAACCACATCTCGATCGAGGGCGACACCGAGACGGCCGTGTCCGAGGACACGATGAAGCGGTACGAGGCGTACGGCTGGCACGTCCAGCGCGTCGAGCCGCAGGCCAACGGCGACCTGGACCCGGCCGCGCTCCACACGGCGATCAGGGCCGCCGAGGCCGAGACCGAGCGCCCCTCGTTCATCGCGATGCGCTCGATCATCGCCTGGCCCGCCCCGAACGCGCAGAACACCGAGGCCGCGCACGGCTCGGCGCTCGGCGACGAGGAGATCGCGGCCACCAAGCGCGTCCTGGGCTTCGACCCGGAGCAGACCTTCGAGGTCTCCGACGAGGTCATCGGGCACACCCGGGCGCTCGGCGACCGCGGCCGCGAGGCCCGCGCCGCGTGGGAGAAGTCGCTCGCCGAGTGGCGCACGGCCAACCCGGAGCGCGCCGCGCAGTTCGACCGCATCGAGGCCAACGAGCTGCCGGCGGGCTGGGCCGACAAGCTCCCGGTCTTCGAGCCGGGCAAGGGTGTCGCCACCCGCGCCGCCTCGGGCCAGGTCCTCAAGGCGCTCGGCGCCGTCATCCCCGAGCTGTGGGGCGGCTCGGCCGACCTCGCCGGATCGAACAACACGACGATCGACAAGGACTCGTCCTTCCTTCCCGCGGGCAACCCGCTGCCGGAGGCCGACCCGTACGGCCGCACGATCCACTTCGGCATCCGCGAGCACTCCATGGCCGCGGAGATGAACGGCATCGCGCTGCACGGCAACACGCGCGTCTACGGCGGCACCTTCCTGGTGTTCTCCGACTACATGCGCAACGCCGTCCGGCTCTCCGCGCTGATGCACCTGCCGGTGACGTACGTGTGGACCCACGACTCGATCGGTCTGGGCGAGGACGGCCCGACGCACCAGCCGGTGGAGCACCTGGCCTCGCTGCGTGCGATCCCGGGTCTGAACGTGGTCCGCCCGGCCGACGCCAACGAGACGGCGATCGCCTGGCGCGAGATCATGCAGCGCCACACCAAGGTGTTCGGCAAGGGCGCCCCGCACGGCCTCGCCCTCACCCGTCAGGGCGTGCCGACGTACGCGCCGAACGAGGACACCGTCAAGGGCGGCTACGTGCTCTTCGACGCGGAGGGCGGCGCCGCCCAGGTCGTGCTGATCGCCACGGGCTCCGAGGTCCACCTGGCCGTCGAGGCCCGCGAGCAGCTCCAGGCCGCCGGCGTCCCGACCCGCGTGGTCTCGATGCCGTCCGTGGAGTGGTTCGAGGAGCAGGACCAGGAGTACAAGGACTCCGTCCTCCCGCCGTCGGTCAGGGCCAGGGTCGCCGTCGAGGCCGGCATCGGTCTCACCTGGCACAAGTACGTGGGCGACGCGGGCCGGATCGTCTCCCTGGAGCACTTCGGTGCCTCGGCGGACGCGAAGGTCCTCTTCCGTGAGTTCGGGTTCACCCCCGAGGCGATCGTCGCCGCCGCCCGGGAATCGATCGACGCCGCCGCGCGCTGACGCGGATACGTACGACTTAATGGAGATGCAACTCTCATGACAGACGCTCTCAAGCGCCTCTCCGACGAAGGCGTCGCGATCTGGCTGGACGACCTCTCGCGCAAGAGGATCACGTCCGGCAACCTGGCCGAGCTCATCGACCAGAGCCATGTGGTCGGTGTGACCACCAACCCGTCGATCTTCCAGAAGGCCATCTCCTCGGGTGACGGTTACGAGCAGCAGCTCGCCGACCTCGCCGCCCGCAAGGTGACCGTCGACGAGGCCATCCGCATGATCACGACGGCGGACGTCCGCGACGCCGCCGACATCCTGCGCCCGGTCTTCGACGCGACCGACGGCCAGGACGGCCGGGTCTCCATCGAGGTCGACCCCCGTCTCGCCCACGAGACGACCGCCACCATCGCCGAGGCCAAGCAGCTGGCGTGGCTGGTGGACCGGCCGAACACGCTCATCAAGATCCCGGCCACCAAGGCGGGTCTGCCGGCGATCACCGAGGTCATCGGCCTCGGCATCAGCGTCAACGTGACGCTGATCTTCTCGCTGGAGCGCTACCGCGCGGTCATGGACGCCTACCTGGCGGGTCTGGAGAAGGCCCGCGAGCGCGGCCTCGACCTCTCCAAGATCCACTCGGTGGCGTCGTTCTTCGTGTCCCGCGTGGACACGGAGATCGACAAGCGCCTCGACGGCATCGGCACCGACGAGGCCAAGGCGCTCAAGGGCAAGGCCGCGCTGGCCAACGCCCGCCTGGCCTACGAGGCGTTCGAGGAGGTCTTCTCCTCCGACCGCTGGGCCGCCCTGGACAAGGCGCAGGCCAACAAGCAGCGTCCGCTGTGGGCCTCGACCGGCGTCAAGGACCCCGCGTACAAGGACACCCTGTACGTGGTGGACCTGGTCGCCCCGGGCACCGTCAACACGATGCCGGAGGCCACCCTGGAGGCCACCGCCGACCACGGCGTCGTCGCCGGTGACGCGGTGCGCGGCACCTACGACCAGTCCCGCGCGGAACTGGCGGCCGTCGAGAAGCTGGGCATCGCCTACGACGACGTCGTCCAGCTCCTGGAGGACGAGGGCGTCGAGAAGTTCGAGGCGTCCTGGAACGACCTGCTCAAGTCCACCGAGGCGGAGCTCCAGCGCCTCGCACCTTCGGAGGCGTAAGCACTTTGAGCGCAGTCCACGGAGCCAACCCGCTCCGTGACGCCGCAGACCGACGGCTCCCGCGCATCGCGGGGCCGTCGGGTCTGGTGATCTTCGGCGTCACGGGCGATTTGTCCCGTAAGAAGCTGATGCCTGCCGTCTACGACCTCGCCAACCGCGGCCTGCTGCCGCCGGGCTTCTCGCTGATCGGCTTCGCCCGCCGCGAGTGGCAGGACGAGGACTTCGCGCAGGAGGTCCACGACGCCGTCGAGCAGCACGCGCGCACCCCGTTCCGCGAGGAGGTGTGGCAGCAGCTGATCCAGGGCATGCGGTTCGTCCAGGGCGACTTCGACGACGACGAGGCCTTCGAGCAGCTCAAGTCCACCATCGAGGAGCTGGACAAGGCCCAGGGCACCGGCGGCAACTTCGCCTTCTACCTGTCCGTGCCGCCCAAGTTCTTCCCCAAGGTCGTCCAGCAGCTCAAGAAGCACGGGCTCGCCGACCAGAAGGACGGCTCCTGGCGCCGCGCGGTCATCGAGAAGCCCTTCGGGCACGACCTGGCCTCCGCCAAGGAGCTCAACGAGGTCGTCCACGAGGTCTTCCCTCCCGACGAGGTCTTCCGGATCGACCACTACCTCGGCAAGGAGACCGTCCAGAACATCCTGGCGCTCCGCTTCGCCAACACCCTCTTCGAGCCGATCTGGAACCGGTCCTACGTCGACCACGTCCAGATCACCATGGCCGAGGACATCGGCATCGGCGGCCGGGCCGGCTACTACGACGGCATCGGCGCCGCCCGTGACGTCATCCAGAACCACCTGCTCCAGCTGCTCGCGCTGACCGCGATGGAGGAGCCCGCCTCCTTCGACGCCGACGCGCTCGCCGCCGAGAAGACCAAGGTCCTCGGCGCGGTGAAGCTGCCCAAGGACCTCGGCGCGTCCACGGTCCGCGGCCAGTACGCGGCCGGGTGGCAGGGCGGCGAGAAGGCCGTCGGCTACCTCCAGGAAGACGGCATCGACCCGCAGTCGAAGACCGACACCTACGCGGCCGTCAAGCTGGAGATCGACAACCGCCGCTGGGCGGGCGTCCCCTTCTACCTGCGCACCGGCAAGCGTCTGGGCCGCCGCGTCACGGAGATCGCGGTCGTCTTCCAGCGCGCCCCGCACTCCATCTTCGACCACACCGCGACCGAGGAGCTCGGCCGCAACGCCATCGTCATCCGCGTCCAGCCGGACGAGGGCGTGACCATGCGGTTCGGCTCCAAGGTGCCCGGCACCCAGATGGAGATCCGGGACGTGTCGATGGACTTCGCGTACGGCGAGTCCTTCACGGAGTCCAGCCCCGAGGCGTACGAGCGGCTCATCCTCGACGTCCTGCTCGGCGACTCGAACCTCTTCCCGCGCGTGGAGGAGGTCGAGCTGTCCTGGAAGATCCTCGACCCGATCGAGCAGTTCTGGGACGAGCACGGCAAGCCCGCGCAGTACCAGTCCGGGACCTGGGGTCCGGTCGAGGCGGACGAGATGCTCGCACGAGACGGCAGGAGCTGGCGCCGGCCATGAAGACCGACCTGACGGACACCACGTCCTCCAAGATCAACAAGGCGCTGGTGCTCGGGCGGCGGGCGATCGGCACGCCGGCCGTCGGCATGGTGCTCACCCTCGTGATCGTCACCGACGAGGAGAACGCCTACGACGCCCTGAAGGCGGCCAACGACGCGTCCCGCGAGCACCCCTCGCGGACCCTCGTCGTCATCAAGCGGGTCTCGCGCTCGCCGCGGGACCGTTCCAAGGCACGACTCGACGCCGAGGTCCGCCTCGGCGCCGACGCCAGCACCGGCGAGACGGTGGTGCTCCGGCTGTACGGCGAGGTCGTCGACCACGCCCAGTCGGTGGTCCTGCCGCTGCTCCTCCCGGACGCCCCCGTCGTCGTCTGGTGGCCGGTGAACGCGCCGACCGACCCGGCGAACGACCCGCTGGGCGCCCTCGCCCAGCGGCGGGTGACCGACACGTACGCCGCCGAGCAGCCCATCCAGGAGCTGACCGCGCGCGCGGACACCTACACGCCGGGCGACACGGACCTCTCGTGGACCCGGATCACCCCCTGGCGCTCGATGCTCGCCGCCGCGCTGGACCAGGTGGCGTGCGAGGTCACCTCCGCCGAGGTGGAGGGCGAGGAGTTCAACCCCAGCGTCGAACTGCTCGCGATGTGGCTGGCGGAGCGGCTGAAGGTGCCCGTGCGCCGCGCGCGCTCGGCCGGTCCCGGCCTGACCTCCGTGCGCATGGAGACCAGCACCGGACCGATCGTCCTCGACCGGCCCGACGGCTCGCTCGCGACGCTCTCCATCCAGGGCCAGCCGGACCGTGCCGTGGCGCTGAAGCGCCGCGAGACGGCCGAGCTGATCGCGGAGGAGCTGCGCCGGCTCGACCCGGACGACACGTACGCGTCGGCGCTCCGGTTCGGGCTCGAACGACTGGACGAGGAGGCGGCGACCGTCGCCCCCCAGCCGGTCGACGAGATCCCGGCCGAGGCCGCGGACGCCCCGGCCCCGGCCAAGCCGGCCGCGAAGAAGTCCCCGGCCAAGAAGGCGGCGGCCAAGTGAGCACCCCCCAGCTGGTCGTCCACCGCGACAAGGAGCTGATGGCCGAGGCCGCCGCGGCCCGGCTGATCACCAGGATCGTGGACGCCCAGGCCACCCGCGGCTCGGCCTCGGTCGTGCTGACGGGCGGCCGCAACGGCAACGGCCTGCTCGCGGCGCTCGGTTCGGCGCCCGCGCGGGACGCGGTCGACTGGTCGCGGCTCGACCTCTGGTGGGGCGACGAGCGCTTCCTGCCCGACGGCGACCCCGAGCGGAACGTCACCCAGGCCCGGGAGGCGCTGCTCGACCGGGTGCCGCTCGACCCGGCGCGGGTGCACGCCATGCCCGCCTCGGACGGCCCGTACGACGACGTCGACACCGCCGCCGCCGCGTACGCGGAGGAGCTGGCGGCCGCCGCGGGCCGGCCCGGCGGCGTGCCGGAGTTCGACGTGCTGATGCTGGGCGTCGGCCCGGACACCCACGTGGCCTCGCTCTTCCCGGAGCTGCCCGGGGTCCGCGAGACCGAGCGGACGGTGGTCGGGGTGCACGGCGCGCCCAAGCCCCCGCCGCTGCGGGTCTCGCTGACCCTCCCGGCGATCCGGGCGGCGAAGGAGGTCTGGCTGCTCGCGGCCGGCGAGGACAAGGCCAAGGCCGCGGCGATCGCGCTCTCGGGCGCGGGCGAGGTCCAGGCCCCGGCGGCGGGCGCCTACGGCCGCGCGCGCACGCTGTGGCTGCTGGACGCGGCGGCGGCCTCGGAGCTGCCGCGGAGCCTGTACCCGCCGGCGTCGGCCTGACGCACCCGGACGGAGGCCCGGTTCACCCGTGGGTGGACCGGGCCTCCGCCGTCTCCACGGGTTCCAGGAAGGGCGCGAGGAGGTCGGGGACGGCGCCGGCGGCGAAGGCCAGGCCCTCGCTCTCGCCGGCGTCGGGGATCACGTACGCCCCCGCGCCGGCCGCCGTCGTGGCGGTGAGGGTCAGGAGGCCGGCGCGCCGCTGGAAGTACGACTGCCTGACGGTCCAGCCGATGACCCCGGTGCGCTGGAGGGCGACCGTGGCGCGCCGCAGGGTGCCGGACCGCGTCACCAGGTAGCCGCCGCTGACGGTGTGGCCGAGGCCGCGGTAGGCGTCGAGGGCGAAGAGCACGGCGACCGGGGTGAGGACGACGAGGCAGCCGCCCGCCACGTAGAGCAGGACCGGGGTGAGCGTGAGTCCGAGGACGGCGAGGAGCGCGACCGGGACGAGGACGGCCGCCAGGGCCCACCGCAGTCGCCGGGTGCGGGCGGCCCGGGGGTGGGCGGTGAGCGCCGCCGCCGTGGGCGGCTCGGGCTCGCCGAGGACCTGCGCGGCCACCCGGTCGGCGACGGCCCGGTCCACGGCCGGCAGCAGGTTCCTGAGGTCGGCGTGGCGGTCGTCGGAGTCCTGGACGAGGCCGGTGGCGACGGCGTCGACGCGGGCCGCCCCGCACATCCGCACGCCGAGCGGCGCGACGAGTTCGATCCCGCGCAGCCTGCGCTCCTCCAGGGAGACGGAGCGGGCGGTGAACAGGCCGCGGGAGACGCGCAGGGTGCCGCCGGGCTCGCGCTCCAGCCGGTAGTTCCACCACATCTCGACCCAGAGCCCGAGGGCTCCGACGGCCCCCACGACGGTGGCGACGAGGGCCAGGTCGAGGACCACCCAGAGCGGCGAGACGTCCTGGAAGCGGTCCCCTATCCAGTCGATGACCCTCGCCCGGGCGCCGAACCACTCGCTGACCTGCAGCACGGCGCCGGCCGCGGCGCCGCCGAGGGCGGGGGCGAGGAAGGAGACGGGGGCGTAGCGGATCCAGCGCGGGTCGAGGACGGCCAGGGCGCTGTCGCGGTCCGGTGTGCCGGGCTCCGCGGCGCGCGCGAGGAGCTCCCGGCGGAGCCGCTCGCCCTCGGCACGGGTGACCAGGTCGAGTTCGAGGGTGGACTCGCCTCCGCCCGCGTGCTCGCCGGTGCCGATGCGGACCTTGACGAGGCTGAGGACGCGCTGGAGGGGGTTGGCGGTGAGGTCGACCGTGCGGATGCGTTCGCGGGCCAGGGAGCGGCGCTTGAGCAGCAGGAGGCCGGTGTGGAGGTCGACCCGCTCGGGGCCGACGCGGTAGCGGGTGCGGCGCCAGCGGACGTAGTCGCCGGCGGTGCCGGCCAGCACCAGGAGGAGGGCGCCGGCGAGGATCCAGGAGACGGCCTGCCACGGCGGGAGGGAGCCGGAGAGCCCGGCCGCCACGGGGAGGGCGGCTCCCCCGGCCACGCCGCACAGGACGGCGGCGGTGGCCAGGAGCGTACGCCGGTCCAGGCGGCGCCACTCCCCGTCCGGTCCGTCCTGGCTCACGTGGCGTCCCCGGGGGTGGCCCCGGTGACGAGGGTGAGCCGCTCGGCGAGCCCCGCGGCGAGTTCGTGGTCGAGGCCCTCGATCCGCAGGGCGCCCTTGGAGGAGGCGGTGGTCACGGTGACCGTGGCGAGCCGGAAGAGCTGCTCCAGCGGGCCGCGGACGGTGTCGACGGTCTGGATCCGGGACATGGGGGCGATGCGCCACTCCTGCCAGAGGGCGCCCGTCCGGACGTAGACGGCGTCGTCGGTGACCTCCCAGCGGTGCACCCGGAACCACCAGGCGGGGAAGAACGCGGCGCAGGCCAGGCCCAGGACCGCCACGGTCCCGGCCGACAGCAGCAGCCAGAACCGGGCGGACCCGAGGAACGCGCCGAGGACGGCGAGCACCGCCACCGGTACGGCGGTGGTCACCAGGACCCTGCTCCGCCACCAGGCGACGGCCCGCTCGTCCACGGCGTTCCCGGGCGGCCGCAGCCGCACCGCGTTCTCCCCCGTCATGCGGTCAGCCCCGGTCGCGCAGCGACCGGTAGGCGGTGACGAGCGCGGCGGTGGAGCTGTCGAGCTGCCCGCCGTCCTCGCCCTCGGTCAGGACCGGCTCGATCTTCTTGGCGAGCACCTTGCCGAGCTCGACGCCCCACTGGTCGAAGGAGTCGATGTTCCAGACGGCGCCCTGGACGAAGACCTTGTGCTCGTAGAGCGCGATCAGCTGGCCGAGGACGGACGGGGTCAGCTCGTCGGCCAGGATCGTGGTGGTGGGGTGGTTGCCCCGGAAGGTCTTGTGCGGGACGAGCTCCTCGGGTACGCCTTCGGCCCGGACCTCCTCGGGCGTCTTGCCGAAGGCGAGGGCCTGGGTCTGGGCGAAGAAGTTCGCCATGAGCAGGTCGTGCTGGGCGACCAGCCCCGGGAGCAGGTCGGCGACCGGCCGGGCGAAGCCGATGAAGTCGGCCGGGATGACCTTGGTGCCCTGGTGGATCAACTGGTAGTACGCGTGCTGTCCGTTGGTGCCGGGGGTGCCCCAGACGACCGGTCCGGTCTGCCAGTCGACCGGGCGGCCCTCGCGGTCCACGGACTTGCCGTTGGACTCCATGTCGAGCTGCTGGAGGTAGGCGGTGAACTTGGAGAGGTAGTGCGAGTAGGGCAGGACGGCGTGCGACTGGGCGTCGAAGAAGGCGCCGTACCAGACGCCGAGGAGGCCGAGGAGGAGCGGCGCGTTCTCCTCGGGCGGGGCGGTGCGGAAGTGCTCGTCGACGAGGTGGAAGCCGTCGAGCATCTCGCGGAAGCGCTCCGGGCCGATGGCGATCATCAGCGAGAGGCCGATGGCGGAGTCGTAGGAGTAGCGGCCGCCGACCCAGTCCCAGAACTCGAACATGTTCGTGGTGTCGATGCCGAACTCCTCGACCTTCTCGGCGTTGGTCGAGAGGGCGACGAAGTGTTTGGCCACGGCCTCCTGGCCGGCGCCGAGGCCGCCGAGGAGCCAGTCGCGGGCCGAGGTGGCGTTGGTGATCGTCTCGATGGTGGTGAAGGTCTTCGAGGCGACGATGAAGAGGGTCTCGGCGGGGTCGAGGTCGCGGACGGCCTCGTGGAGGTCGGCGCCGTCGACATTCGAGACGAAACGGACCGTCAGGTCCCGCTGGGTGAAGGAGCGCAGGACCTCGTAGGCCATGGCGGGACCGAGGTCGGAGCCGCCGATGCCGATGTTGACGACGTTCCTGACCGGCCTGCCGGTGTGGCCGGTCCAGTGGCCCGCGCGGACCGCGTCGGCGAAGCCGGCCATCTTGTCGAGGACGGCGTGCACGCCCGGGACGACGTTCTCGCCGTCGACCTCGACGACGGCCCCGCGGGGGGCGCGCAGCGCGGTGTGGAGGACCGCCCGGTCCTCGGTGGTGTTGATCTTGTCGCCGCGGAACATGGCGTCGCGCAGCTCGGCGACGCCGGTGGCGACGGCCAGTTCGCGCAGCAGGGCCAGCGTCTCGCCGGTGACCAGGTGCTTGGAGTAGTCCAGGTAGAGGTCGCCGACCCGCAGGGTGAGGTCGGTGCCGCGCGTCGGTTCGGCGGCGAACAGTTCGCGCAGCCGGGTCTCCCCCAGCTGCTCACGGTGCTTGCCGAGGGCCGCCCACTCGGGCAGCCGGTTGAGCCTGGTACGGCCTTCGTTGGTCATCTCGGACATCGCCCACTTCTTCTCGTACTGCTTGTCTGCCCCGCTGCACCCCCAAACCTAATTGATCAGAGGGGCGGGCGACGCGAAGGCGGGCGGGAACGGCGAACGGGCCCGGCCCGCGAATCGAGTTCGCGGGCCGGGCCCGTTCGTCACACCGTCACACCACGCTCAGATCTCGCCGCGCAGTTTGGCGAGCGCCTCGGCGAGGATCGCCTCCCCGTCGGCGTCGCTGCGCCGCTCACGCACGTAGGCGAGGTGGGTCTTGTACGGCTCCGTGCGCGGCGGGTCCGGCGGGTTGTCCCGGTCCTGACCTGCCGGGAAGCCGCAGCGCGGGCAGTCCCAGGTCTCCGGGATCGCCGCGTCGCTGGCGAAGCTCGGCTGCGTCTCGTGCCCGTTCGAGCACCAGAACGAGATGCGGGCGCG
>NZ_JBVJMN010000049.1:0-67376 GCF_055584185.1 Streptomyces sp. NPDC104202
TCCCGCCTCGCCGACCCCGACACCCTCCACCAGACCCCCATCGGCGTCTTCCGCTCCATCGAACGACCGGTCTACGACACCCTCATGGCCGACCAACTGGAGGCCGCCGTCGAGCAGTACGGCAAGGGCGACCTGGGCCAGCTCCTCGCGGGCAACGACACGTGGACGGTCGTCGGCTGACGCGCCCGTACGACGTCGGGGGCCCGGTCCGTGGGCACGGACCTGGCCCCTTTCACGTGCCCTTCGCCGCCGCCTCGTCGAAGGCGCCGAGGAAGCGGGGCACTCCGCCCTTCACCTGCCAGAGGAAGAGCCCGGCGAGGGCGATGGCTTTGTTCGCGTCCGTCAGGTGCGTGTACTTCTTGACCAGACCTTGGTACGGCTTCTGCACGAAGCCGTTGAGGACGCCCGCCACGACCGATTCGGCGTTGTTGCCGGCCGCCAGGCGCAGCGCCTGAAGCGCCCAGTTGGCGAGGTCGTACGCCTCGGTCGCGAACCGTTCGACCGGGACAGTGCCGGAGAGGCCCCAGCGCTTCCGATACGCGGCGGCGAACGTCCGGGCCACCGTGAGCCCGTCGGGATCGACGTACCCGGTACCGAAGTACCAGCCTTCGGCGGCGGGGCCGGCGACGGTCAGGAACTCCGGCCGGAGAGCGTACTCGACGCTTCCGCAGGGACCCCGGTATCCCTGGTCGCGCAGGGCGCGGGCGCACAGGGCGGCCCGGCGCGGCGAGGACCCCGCGAACAGGACGCCCTGGGGGTCCGTCGCGAGGGCGGCGCGGACGGCGGGGCCGAAGTCCTCGCCGTCCGCCGCCACGGGATGCGAGGTCACCGCCGCGCCCTCCTCCGTCGACGGCGGGTACTCCTTCAGGTTCCTGACGATCGTCCAGCTGTACTCCCCGGCGGCCTGGTCCTCCACGATGGCGATCCGGAGGGCGTCGTGCTCGGAGAGGTAGCGGACGAAGGGAATGGCCATCATCAGCTGACGGGTACGCGGCTGGAAGTAGGTGGTCTTGGTCTCCTGACCGTAGATCTGCCCGGCCGGGACGTCCACGACGACGCTGGCCAACGGCATGGCGTGGCGGGCGAGTTCATTGCCCGCAGCCACCGCCGTCGACTCCGAGGTCGGCCCGAGGACGCCCACCAGCCGAGGGTCCTTGAGCAGCGCCGCCGCGGCGGCCTTCGCCCGCGCCGGGCTCCCCCCGTCGTCCTCGACCCGGAGCCGCACGTCGAAGGGCCGGTCGGCGCGGGCGTTGAACTCCTCCACGGCCAGCCGGATGCCGCGCTCCTGCCCCCGTCCGTCCGCCTTGGTGGGGCCGCTCAGGTCGGTGAGGACGCCGATCGTGTAGGAGGCGAGGGGGCCGCCGGTGCCGCCCGTGCCCGTGCCGCCCGGCGAGCGGGTGAGGAGCCAGGCGGTGAGGCCGCCGGCACCCGCGACGGCCACGGCGGAGCCGGCCATGAGGAACCGGCGGCGGGAGACGCCCGGGGACGGTTCCTCGCCGGTGAGCAGGGTCGGTTCGGCGACGGGCAGGTCGAGGACGCGGGTGGAGCGCTGGGCGATCAGCGCGGGCAGGCCGGGCGGCAGCCAGTCGCCCGCGGGGCCGTCGGCCGCGCCCAGGGCCGACCGGACCTCGGCTGCCGTGGGCCGCTCCGCCGGGTCCTTGGCGAGGCAGGCGGTGACCAGGGGCAGGAGGGTGTCGGGCACGTCGTCGAGGTCGGGTTCCTCGTGGACGGTGCGGTAGACGACGGCCGCCACCGCGCCCGCGCCGAAGGGCCGTTCGCCGGTGAGCGCGTACGCGAGGACGCAGCCCAGCGAGAAGACGTCGCTGGCGGGGCCGACCTCGCCGGACCCGGCGACGCGGGCCTGTTCGGGGGCGAGGAAGCCGGGGGTGCCGATCATCGCGTCGGTGGCGGTCAGGGCGGTCGCGCCGGCGGAGCGGGCGATGCCGAAGTCGATGAGGCGGGGCCCGTCGAGGGCGAGGAGGACGTTGCCCGGTTTGACGTCGCGGTGGACGAGCCCCGCCTCGTGCATGTCGACGAGGGCGGAGGCGAGGCGGGCGCCCAGGGCGCGGACGGTCGGCTCGGGGAGGGCGCCGTGCAGTGCGACGGCCTCGGCGAGCGAGGGGCCGGGCACGTACTCGGTGGCGAGCCACGGTTCGCGGGCCTCGGGGTCGGCGCCGAGGACGCGGACGACCCAGCGGCCGGTGATGCGTTCGGCGGCACGGGCCTCGCGGCGGAACCGCTCCCGGAAACCGGGGTCGGCGGCGTGCTCGGCGCGGATGAGCTTGAGCGCGGCGAGCGTGCCGCCGGCGGCGCGGGCGAGGAAGACCACGCCCATGCCGCCGGCGCCCAGCCGCCCGAGGAGCCGGTAGCCGGCGATCGTGGACGGGTCGGCCTTGCGGAGCGGCTGCACGGGTCAGGCCTTCTTGTCGTTCTCGGGCTTGTTCGGCAGCAGGGGGGCGGAGCCGATCGGCTTGTACGCGCCGTTCTGCACCGCGAAGACGAAGGTGCCGCCGAGCCCCAGGTCACCGAACTCGTTGAAGTGGTAACCGCCCATCGCGCCGGTGTACTTCTGCTTGCGCAGCGCGGCCCACAGGCCCTTGCGGGCGGGCTTGCCGCCCGCCTTGGCCTGGGCGGTCAGCTGCTGGATCGTCATGGTGACGACGTCGTACGACTCGCCCGCGTAGTACGCGGGAGCCGTGCCGAACCGCTTGCGGTGGGCGGCGACGAAGGCGGCGGCCGTCTTCTGCGCGGTGGGGTCGGCGACGGGCGCGCACACGAACCAGCCCTCAGCCGCTGCCCCGGCCTGCTGGAGGAAGTCCTGGCCGAAGACGGCCTGCCCGGTGAACCTGGGCCCGGTGAAGCCGAGGGCGACGAGCGCGCGGGCGGCGTGGACGGCGGTCTCGGTGACTCCGCAGTGGACGTAGGCGTCCATGCCGGCGTCGATCATCTCGCCGAGCACGCGGCGGTACGCGGCGGCGTCGGCGTGGGCGGGGACGACCCGGAAGTGCGGGGCGATGCCGGCCTGCCCGAAGCCGAAGCGCACGCCGCCGGTGACCTGCCAGCTGTAGTGGTCCTCGGTCCGGTCCTCCAGGACCCCGGGACGGCGGATCTGGGGCAGCAGGGTGGCGGCGAAGGAGAGATGGGTGCCGGCGCTGATGTGGTTGGGGATGGCGCGCAGGAACGTCTCGTTGGACGTGGTGCCCGTGCGGAGGGTGAGCAGGTTGTACCCCGCCGAGACCGTGATCAGCGGGATGCCGGACTCCTCGAAGGCGGGCATCACCGCCTGGGCGACGGCGTCGGTGGTGGGGCCGAGGACGGCGAGGACCCCGGGGTCGGTGGTGAGTGTCTTGGCCGTCTCCAGGGCCCGGGGGGCGTCGCCGCGGTCGTCGACGACCTTGAGGGCGAGCGTGAAGGGCTTGTCCTTGCGGGCGTTGAACTGCTCGACGGCCAGGCGTGCGCCGTTCTCCTGGGCCCGGCCGATCTCCTTGGCGGGGCCGGACAGGTCGGCGAGGACGCCGATGGTCCAGGCGGTGCGGGGCGGGGCGGCCTTCCCGCCGCCCTTGGCGTCGTCCTCGTCCTCGGCGAGTCCCGCCCAGAGGGCCGCCGCGCCGCCTCCCGCGGCCACCACGGCGGCGCCGGAGGCGAGCAGCAGGAAGCCGCGCCTGCTCTTGCGCGGGTCGGCCGGCGCGGTGGGGGCGCCGGCCTCGGTGGCGTCGATCTCGGGGAGGGCGAGCATCCGGGCGGAGCGCTCGGCGATGGTCCGGACGACGGGGGCGGGCAGCCATTCGGCGCCGTCGCCGGGCTTGTCCTCGACGAGCCGGACCCCGATCTCCGCGGCCGTGGGGCGTCCGGCGGGGTCCTTGGCGAGGCAGTCCCGGACGAGGTCGAGGAGTCCCTCGGGGACGCCGGTGAGGTCGGGCTCGTCGTGGACGGTCCGGTACATCAGGGCGTCCACGGCGCCGGTGCCGAACGGGGGCCGTCCGGTCGCCGCGTACGCGAGGAGGCAGCCGAGGGCGAAGACGTCGGCGGGCGGGCCGATGGCGTCGGTGCGGGCCTCGGCCTGTTCGGGGGCGAGGAAGCCGGGGGTGCCGACGACCATGTCGGTGGCGGTGAGGGCGGTCTCGCCGGTGGAGCGGGCGATGCCGAAGTCGATGAGGCGGGGGCCGTCGACGGCGAGGAGGACGTTGCCGGGCTTGACGTCGCGGTGGACGAGTCCGGCCGCGTGCACGGCGGCGAGGGCGCGGGCGACGGACCAGCCGAGGAGGCGGACGCTGCGCTCGGGCAGCGGGCCGTGCGCGGTGACGGCCTCGCCGAGGGACGGACCGGCGACGAAGGCGGTGGCCATCCACGGTTCGGGGGCGTCCGGGTCGGCGCCGGTGACGGGCACGGCCCAGGGGCTGGAGACCCGGCGGGCGGCCTCGACCTCGCGGCGGAAGCGGGCCCGGAAGTCGGGCTGGTCGGCCTGGTCGGCGTGGGTGACCTTGACGGCGGCGAGCTCGCCCGCGGCGGTGCGGCCGAGGTAGACGACGCCCATGCCGCCCGCGCCGAGGCGGCCGAGGAGCCGGTAGCCGGCGATCGTCGACGGGTCGGAGGGCAGCAGCGGCTGGAGGGCGCCGGGCTCGGGACGGGGCTGCGAAGGGGTGCTCACGACTGGGCCTCCAGCGCGCGCTCGACGCGGTCGAGCATGGTGACGAGTGCCTGGACCTGGGCCTGGGAGGTGCCGATGGACGTGGCGTCGCTCAGCTCCTGGTAGCCGGGGGCGCCCTTGACGACGGTGGCGACGGTGACCTGGCCCATCCGGGACTGGTACCAGCTGTAGGGCTGTTTCCCCTTCACCGCGCTGTTGAGGTAGTAGCCGCCCTCGCGGATCGAGTCGTGGGCGGTGGCGTTGCCGCCGACGCCGAAGGGGTTGCCGAGCGACATGAGGCCGGTGATGCTCTCGCCGTCGCGGAGTTTCTGGTCGGGGCAGTTGAGCGCCTCTTCGAGGGTGGAGGCCATCTCCCAGTCGGCGTCGGACTCGGTGCGGTGCACGGTGACGGTGGCGGCGACGCGCAGGACGCCCTTGCCGCCGGTCGCGGGGAGTTCGCTGTAGGCGGTCACGCTGGCGAGGACGTCGGCGGGCCTGGCGCCGGTCTCCCAGGAGCAGTTGGCGCCGAGGACGGGCCAGTAGTCAGGGTCGCTGAGGTACGGGGTGCGTTTGACGTAGCCGGGGGCCCAGGCGTCGGGCCCGGCGACGACGGCGAGGGCGAGGCGGCGGGCCTCGGCCTCGGTCTTCGGTGCGCGCTTCGGGTCCGGGGTGAAGTCGAGGGCGGTCGGGGTGGGCGCCGGGGCGGTGGTCGACGCCTCGGCGGGTCCCCGTGCCGCGCTCGTACCGCCCTTGCCGGCGGGTCTCTTCCCGTCGTCGTCGCCGCCGGCGCACCCGGTGGCCATCAGTCCGCCCACCAGCACGGCGCAGCAGGCGCGCAGCAGTCTTCGGTCCCCGTACGTCACAGCTCCCCCTACGGTCCCTCACGGTTTCCCCCGAACGTGAGCAGATCGTACGGTGCGGGGCGGACAACTCGCTCCGGCTACAACGTCATTGGGACGAACCGGTAGCCGTCTCGCGACGCAGCGCGTCGTAGCGCTCGCGGGCGGCGAGGACCTCGGGGACGCGCCGGTCGCTCCAGCGGGCGAGCTCCCGGACGCGGCGGGCGGCCTCCTCGCCGAGGGGGGTGAGGGAGTAGTCGACGCGCGGCGGGATGACGGGCTTGGCGTCGCGGTGGACGAAGCCGTCGCGCTCCAGGGTCTGGAGGGTCTGGGTCAGCATCTTCTCGCTGACGCGGCCGACGTGGCGCCGGAGCTCGCTGAAGCGGTAGGAGCGCTCGTGGAGCGCGATGAGGACGAGCACCCCCCAGCGGCTCGTGACGTGCTCCAGGACGAGGCGGGCGGGGCACATGGCGCCGTCGACGTCGGCCAGCAGGCTCTTCGGTTCCTCACTTACTCCCATACCAGTACCTTACTTCAAAGTGGGTACTTACGAAAGGTTAGCGCCCGACGTACGGTGAGTGCATCGCCCACCGCACCCCTCGGGAAGAGGAAGCACCATGAGCATCGTCGTCACCGGAGCCACCGGCCGGCTCGGCCGTCTCGTCATCGACGCCCTCCTCGCCACCGTCCCCGCCGGGACCGTCGCCGCCGTCGTCCGGAACAAGGAGAAGGCGGCCGACCTCGCCGACCGCGGCGTCGAGCTGCGGATCGCCGACTACGGCAGCCCGGAGACGCTGGCGGAGGCCTTCGCGGCCGGCGACCGGGTGCTGCTGATCTCGGGCAGCGAGGTCGGGCAGCGCGTGGCGCAGCACGGCGCCGTGATCGACGCGGCCCGGGCGGCGGGCGTGGCCCAGCTCGCGTACACCGGCGTCCTCGGCGGCGACGACGCCGACTTCGACCTGGCGGCCGAGCACAAGGAGACCGAGCGGCTGATCCTCGCGTCGGGCCTGCCGTACACCTTCCTCCGCAACGGCTGGTACACGGAGAACTACACCGCCAACCTCGCCCCGGTCCTGGCGCACGGCGCCGTCGTCGCCAACGCCGGTGACGGCCGGATCGCCTCCGCGAGCCGCGCCGACTACGCCGCCGCCGCGGCCGCCGTGCTGACCGGGCCGGCCGAGGAGCACCTGAACCGGGCGTACGAGCTGAGCGGGGACACCGCGTGGTCGCTCGCCGAGTACGCGGCCGAGGTCGCGGCGCAGTCCGGCCGGGAGATCGTCTACAACGACGTCCCCGCCGAGACCCACCTCGCGATCCTCACCGGCGCCGGCGTCCCGCAGGTCTTCGCCGAGATCCTGGTCGACGTCGACCGGGCCGTCCGGCACGGCGCGCTGGCCGTGCGGACCGGCGACCTGGCCCGCCTGATCGGCCGCCCGACCACCCCGATCGCGGTGACGATCGAGGAGGCGCTGGCCTCCGCGTAACGGGGTCATGACCGTATCGCGGTACGGGCATGACAACCCGCCCCGTGCGGCGCTACCTTCGACAGGACAGCGCGGCGCGGGGCAGGAGGTCCGGTGAAGACGGATGACGAAGGACGAGCAGGCTTGCTCTACGGGATCGGCGCCTACGGGATGTGGGGCCTGGTCCCGCTCTTCTGGCCGCTCCTGAAGCCCGCGGGGGCGGTCGAGATCCTCGCCCACCGGATGGCGTGGTCCCTGGTCGTCGTCGGCCTGGCCCTCCTCGTCCTCCGACGCCGGGCCTGGATACCCGAGCTGCTGCGCAGTCCGCGCAAGCTCGGCATGATCGCGGTCGCCGCCACCGTCATCACGGTGAACTGGGGCCTCTACATCTGGTCCGTGAACACGGGGCACGTCGTCGAGGCGTCCCTCGGCTACTTCATCAACCCCCTCGTCACCATCGCCCTCGGGGTCCTCGTCCTCAAGGAACGGCTGCGCCCCGCGCAGTGGGCGGCGGTCGGCGTCGGCTTCGCCGCCGTCCTCGTCCTCGCGATCGGGTACGGGCAGCCGCCGTGGATCTCCCTCACCCTCGCGTTCTCCTTCGCCGTCTACGGCCTGGTGAAGAAGAAGGTCAACCTCGGCGGCCTGGAGTCGCTCGCCGCGGAGTCCGCCGTCCAGTTCCTGCCCGCCCTGGCCTACCTGATCTGGCTCGGCACCCAGGGCACCCTGGTCTTCGGCACCCAGGGGGCGGGCCACACCGCGCTCCTCGCCGCCACCGGCGTCGTCACGGCGGTCCCGCTGATCTGCTTCGGGGCGGCCGCGATCCGCGTACCGCTGTCGACGCTGGGCCTCCTCCAGTACCTGGCGCCGACCTTCCAGTTCCTCCTCGGCGTCGTCTACTTCCACGAGGCGATGCCGGCCGAGCGCTGGGCGGGCTTCTCGCTCGTCTGGCTGGCGCTGACGCTGCTCACCTGGGACGCGCTGCGCACGAACCGACGGAGCCGGATCGAGGTCGAGGCGGCGAAGGCCGCCGCGCTGGCGGCCGACATCCCGCCCTCCGCGCCGGCCGGCCCCGCGGCCGGCTCCCCCGCCCACGCGCCCGCCGACACCCCGGCCTCCCCGCCGCCGGCCCGGGCCGGCGGCTGACCCCGGGCGCCGCCGGCGGGGGCCCTCCGCTCAGCCGGCCAGCAGGTCGTGCTCGCGGATCAGCCAGCAGACCGCCGTCAGCCGCAGGGTCGCGAAGTCGTGGCCCGCGGGCTCGGTCCACTGCACCTCGGAGAGCCGGTCGGTGAAGCCGAGGACGTAGTCGGCGAGCTCCTCGCGCCGCAGGGCCGGGTTCCGCCGGCCGCGGCGGGGCGCCGGGACGAGGGCCTCGCGCACCGCCGCGGCGTGCTGGTCGACGGCGGCCACGAGCCCCGGCTCGGAGGGGAACTCCGCGAGCCGGGGCATGTACGTGGCGGCGACACCGAGGAGCGGGCAGCCGGGCGCGTCGTTCATCCCCTCAGGTTAGGCGCGTACGGGGGCGTCCCGGCCGTGACGTCCGTCGCAGTCGGCGGGACCCCCGGCCCGGACGCCGGGTGTCCGAAGGCCCGAAATCCGGTGGCCCCGCGCGGCCGCGCCCGCGCACGCTGGGCCCATGGAAGAGCCGAAGTACCGGATCCGGGCGCTCCACACCCCGGACACCGTCACCGTCTACCAGGCCTACCCGGCCGCGATCGGGCTGCCCGCGGCCCGCGACGGGCGCTTTCCGGCCGCCTGGAAACGGGACCGGATGACGTGGATCAAGCCCTCGTTCCTGTGGATGATGTACCGCTCGGGCTGGGGGACGAAGGAGGGCCAGGAGACCGTCCTCGCCGTGGAGATCACCCGTGAGGGCTTCGAGTGGGCGCTGCGGAACGCCTGTCTGTCGCACCACGTCCGCGGGTTCCACCCCGACCGGGAGACCTGGCAGCGGCGGCTGCGCGCCTCCCCGGCCCGGGTCCAGTGGGATCCGGAGCGCGACCTGCGCCTGCGTCCGCTGGCGCACCGGTCGCTCCAGCTGGGACTCTCGGGCGAGGCGTCCCGCGCGTACGCGGACGAGTGGACCGTCGGCGTGCGGGACGTGACCGCGCTCGCCCACGAGGTCCACGGCCTCGTGCGGGCCGGCGACCCGGAGGCCGCGGGCCGGCTGCTGCCCCGCGAGGAGCCGTACCCGACGCCCGACGGCCTCCTCGGCCACCTGGTCGCTCAGGAGCCGGCGACGGAGACGGACAGGTTGAAGTCGCCGGTGCCGAGCACCCCGTAGAGGCGCAGCCAGAGCTGCATGAGCTGCTCGGTGGCGCGGGCGCTGGACAGGTCGCCGAGGTCGACGATCCGGTCGGCAGGCCAGCCGAAGGAGCCGAGCAGGCCGGCGACGACGGCCTTCGCGGCCTCGTCGTCGCCGCTGAGGAAGACGTTGTGGGCGCCGGGGACGCGGTCCGGGTCGACCATGACGGTGTTGGTCATGGTGTTGAGCGTCTTGACGACGCGGGTGTCGGGGAACGCCCGCTGGAGCTGCTCGGCGAGGCTGCCGCCCTCGGGCGTGACGACCTTGGGCGGGAAGCCCTCCGAGAAGTCGAGGGCGTTGGACACGTCGACGAGGACCTTGCCGCGCAGGTTGTCGGCGCCCGCGGCCTGCAGGACGGCGAGGGAGACGAGCCCGCCGGTCGCGTTGACCACCAGTTCGGCGGGGGCCGCCGCGTCGGCGAACGTGCCGTGGGCGCCGCCGTGTTCCTCGGCCCACTTCGCGGCCTCGGCGTTGTCCGCGGTGCGGGAGCCCATGGTGACCTCGTGCCCGAGCGAGGCCAGCTTGGTGGCGAGGCGGCGGCCGACCTCACCCGTTCCCAGTACGGCGATGTGCATGGGCGTGCGCTCCTTCGGGGCGGCGGGGACCGGAGGTCCGGGAGCCCGACCCTACGGTCTGCGGGGCGCGGCGGGCGTCCCGTCCCGTCCCGGGACGCGCGACCGCCACCCGTACGCCGTCCCGGCCCGTCAGCCCTCCGTCCCGGCGGGGGTGCGGGCGCGGTGCTCCCGGACCTTGTGCCGGTTGCCGCACCGTTCCATCGAGCACCAGCGGCGGCGCCCGGGGCGGGAGGTGTCGGCGAAGAGCAGGGCGCAGTCGTCGGCGCCGCAGATCCTGATGCGGTCGGCCCAGGCCCCGGTGAGCAGGTCGACGGCGTCGCGGGCGACGGTCGCCAGAAGGCGGGCGCCGGTGGCGCCGGGGGCCCAGGCGCGGGTGCCGTCGGCGGTGACGAGGGCGGCCAGCGGGGTCCCGGCCGCGGCGGCGTTGAGGACCGTGAGGGGTCCGGGCGGCAGGGGCCGGTCCTCGGCGCGGGCGAGCGCGAGTTCCCAGAGCGCGTCCCGGGTCTCCCGTACGGCGGCGAGTTCGGCGTCGGTGACGGTGACGGCGAGGCCGGGCGGCAGCCGGCAGTCGCGCACCCAGTCGAGGAGGCCCCCGACGCGGCCGAGGGTCTCGTACCGGGCGGCGACGGGACCGGGACCGCCGGTGAGCAGCAGTTCCAGGCAGAGGGCGCCGGCGTCGAACCGGAAGCTCCGGCCGTGGCGGGGCCGGAGGGTCATTCCGGCGGACGGGGTGGTTCCGGTGGCGGACTGGGTCACGTAACCACTATAACGAGTTACATGACCACGATCCATTGGAAGCTTGTGCTCGACGCCGCCGACCCGCACGCCCAGGCCACCTTCTGGGCGGCCGCGCTCGGCTACCTGGAGGAGGACCACGACCCGCAGATCCGGCGCCTGCTCGACCTCGGGGCCGCCCCCGCCGAGGCGACCGTCACCCTCCACGAGGGCACCGGCCACGCCCGGCTCGGCTGGCGCGACCTGGCCGCCGTCCGCCATCCGGACGACCCGCACGACCCGGTGACCGGCGGGGGCCTGGGCCGCCGCCTGCTGATCCAGCGCGTCCCCGAGCCGAAGACCGTCAAGAACCGCCTCCACCTCGACCTCCACCCCGAGGCCGGCACCCGCGACGCGGAGGTCGACCGTCTGGGAGCCCTCGGCGCCACGGTCCTGCGCCGCGTCGACGAGCCCTCCGGCTCCTGGGTCGTGATGGCCGATCCCGAGGGAAACGAGTTCTGCGTGCACTGACGGAGGACCAGGGGGGGCGGGGGGGGGGACGGGGGCACGGAGGTGTGCGTCCGGTGAGCGAACGGGGCTGACCGGTTTCCGCTCTTGACGCGGAGTCAAAATCTCGCTGAACATTCAGCACGCACATCAGCACAACTGAACACCGCACATGCACTCGCACAGCTCCAGCGCCTCGTGGCACCCAAGCCCGAGGCGTCTCGCACGTTCCGTCCCATCCCCGTTCGGAATCCGGAGCCCCCACAGATGAACATCTCCGTGCCCAGACGCATCACCGCGGCCGCCGCCCTCGCGGCGCTCGCACTCGGCGGACTCACCGGCACCGCGTCCGCCGGTTCGCAGGCCGCCGCGGCCGCGCCCGACATCTCGCTGGCCAACGTCAAGCAGCACTTGACGGACCTCCAGTCGATCGCCTCCGCCAACGGCGGCAACCGCGCCCACGGCCGTACCGGCTACAAGGCGTCGATCGACTTCGTGAAGGCCAAGCTGGACGCCGCCGGCTACACCACCACCCTGCAGACCTTCACCTCCAGCGGCGCCACCGGCTACAACCTCATAGCCGACTGGCCGGGCGGAGACCCGAACCAGGTCCTGATGGCCGGTTCGCACCTCGACTCGGTCACCTCGGGCCCCGGCATCAACGACAACGGCTCCGGCTCCGCCGCCGTCCTGGAGACGGCCCTCGCCGTCTCCCGCGCCGGCTACCAGCCCACCAAGCACCTGCGCTTCGGCTGGTGGGGCGCGGAGGAGCTCGGTCTCATCGGCTCGAAGTACTACGTCAACAACCTGCCCAGCACCGAGCGCGCGAAGGTCAAGGGCTACCTGAACTTCGACATGATCGGCTCGCCGAACCCGGGCTACTTCGTCTACGACGACGACCCCACCATCGAGAAGACGTTCAAGGACTACTTCGCCGGTCTCGGCATCGCCACGGAGATCGAGACGGAGGGCGACGGCCGCTCCGACCACGCCCCGTTCAAGAACGTCGGCATCCCGGTCGGCGGCCTCTTCACCGGCGCCGACTACACCAAGACGGCGGCCCAGGCCCAGAAGTGGGGCGGCACCGCCGGCCAGGCCTTCGACCGCTGCTACCACTCGTCCTGCGACACGACGGCGAACATCAACGACACCGCCCTCGACCGCAACAGCGACGCCGTCGCCCACGCGATCTGGACGCTCTCCGGGGCCACCACGCCGCCGACCGGCAAGGTCTTCGAGAACACCGCCGACGTGACCATCCCGGACTCCCCCGGAGCCGCGGTCACCTCCTCGGTGACCGTCTCCGGCGTCACCGGCAACGCCCCGAGCAACCTCGCCGTCGGCGTGGACATCATCCACACCTACCGCGGTGACCTCGTGGTCGACCTCGTCGCCCCCGACGGCTCGGTCTACAGCCTGAGCAACCGCTCCGGCGGCAGCGCCGACAACATCCAGCAGACCTTCACCGTCAACGCCTCCTCCGAGGTCGCCAACGGCGTCTGGAAGCTGCGCGCCCAGGACAAGGCCGGCGCCGACACCGGGTACATCAACGGGTTCAAGCTGACGTTCCCGTAGGTCCCGGAAGAACTCCCGGGTGGGTCGGTGACCATCGCCCCCGACCCGCCCGGGGTCCCAACCCCGCGGTCCCCCGGCGCCGTCACCTCGCGGCGTCGGCCGCCTTCACCAGCGCGTCCTTCGTCACCGCGCCGACGTAGACCTTGCCGTCGTCGGTGAGGAGCGCGTTCACCAGCTTCGTGCTGAAGACGGTGCCGGAGCCGAACTTCCCGGTGACCTTGTCGCCGAAGGAGTCCAGGAAGCCCTGGAGCTCCTTCGGCGCCTCGTCCGTCTTCGGGACCGGAGCGCCCGTGTCGAAGGACGCGATCGCCGTCCAGCCCTCACCGATCACCTTCGGGCCGGTGCCGCCGTCCGCGAGGTCGCCGAAGCCGCCGAAGCCCTTCCCGAGGCCGCCGAGGCCGTCCTCGAACCCCTTCGGCAGGTCGCCGCCGGACTCCTCGAGCCCCTTCTCCGCGGCCCCCTCCGTCACCTTCGCGCCCTTGGGCACCGCGAAGGTGAACTCCGAGGCCGCCGGCCGGCTGAAGTCGACCTTGGTGAAGCCCGCGTCGACGACCGGCTTGCCGCCCTCGACCGAGGCGAGGGTGAACTTCAGCGGGGTGCCGGTGGACGCGTCGACCGCGATCTTCACCGACTCGACCGTCGAACCGGCCTGCTTCGGCTTGATCACCAGCTGGTACGCGTCCCGGCCGGCCACCTTCGCCGTCCCGCCGACGGTGATCGACGTGGTGTCGCCGGCCGCCTTCAGGACCTCGTCGGCGAGCTCCTTGGGCGTGCCCGGGAGCTCCTTGTCCGCCTCGGGGGCGCCGGCCGCGCCCTTCTCGTGGAAGACCTCGTTCGACGCGCTGTCGTAGCCCCAGACGTCGTCGCCGTTGTGGATCAGGCTGTACTCGTCGGAACCGTCGAGCAGGGTGAGCCGCTGGCGCTCGGGGCCGTCGGCCGCCACGCGCAGCGTGTGGGTGCCCGAGACGAGCTCGGTGAGCTTCTCCGACGGGTCCGCGGAGGCGGAGCCGGAGCCGCCGCCGAGGCCGGACGCCAGGCCGCCGAGGGCCGGCAGTCCGAGGTCGGTGGAGATCCGGAACGTACCCGACAGGGTCTGGGTGTCCGACGCGGCGATCTTCTCGATGAGCTGCTGGGCCGTGATCTCGGGCAGGTCCGGGTCACCGGACGCCGCGAGGGCCGGGACGAGGCCGATGGTCGCCGCGGCCACTCCGGCCACCGCGACCGGGATGACGTACCGGCTCGCCTTGCGACGGGTCTCGCTACGGGCTTCGTTCGCTGCCATGGTCTCCGCTACCTCCGTGCGCCCTGTGTGGTCGATGTACCCATCACACCAAAGCGGGCGCCCGGAAGCGTCAGCCCCCGGGATCAACTCGCGTACTGCTGCGGGATGACCCGCCGGCGGGGCGGCCTCGCCCGCGCGGCGTACGGGATCTCCCTCAGCCCGCGCGGTGGACCACCGCGTCGCACAGCTCGACCAGGGCCGACTTCGCGTACCCGTCGGGCAGCGGCGCCAGCATGGCGCGCGCCTCCTCCGCGTAGCGCACGGTGTCCCGGCGGGCCTGCTCCAGGGCCGGGTGGACGCGCAGCCGGCGCAGGACCTCGGCGTGCCGGGCGTCGTCGGTGAGGTCGCCGTCGACGAGGGCGACGAGCTCGACGTCCTCGGGGCGGCCGTGGGCGGCGGCGGCGGCCCGCAGGTGCAGCACGGGCAGGGTGGGGATGCCCTCGCGGAGGTCGGTGCCGGGGGTCTTGCCGGACTCGTGGGAGTCGGAGGCGATGTCGAGGACGTCGTCGGCGAGCTGGAAGGCGACGCCGAGCCGCTCGCCGTACTGGGTGAGGGTGTCGACGACGCTCTCGTCGGCGCCGGCCATCATGGCGCCGAAGCGGCAGGAGACGGCGACCAGCGAGCCGGTCTTGCCGCCGAGGACGTCGAGGTAGTGGTCGACGGGGTCACGGCCGTCGGTCGGGCCCGCGGTCTCCAGGATCTGGCCGGTCACCAGGCGTTCGAACGCCTCGGACTGGATCCGGACGGCCTCCGGACCGAGGTCCGCCAGCGTGTGCGAGGCGCGGGCGAAGAGGAAGTCACCCGTGAGGACGGCGATCGAGTTGCCCCAGCGGGTGTTGGCGCTGTCGACACCGCGCCGCACGTCCGCCTCGTCCATGACGTCGTCGTGGTAGAGCGTGGCCAGGTGGGTGAGCTCGACGACCACGGCGGAAGGCACGACGCCCGGCGCGTAGGGGTCGCCGAACTGTGCGGCGAGCATCACGAGCAGGGGGCGGAAACGCTTGCCACCGGCGAGGACCAGGTGCTGCGCGGCCTCGGTGATGAAGGGGACATCGCTCTTGGTGGCGTCCAGGAGGCCCGCCTCCACAGCCGCCAAACCGGTCTGGACATCGGCCTCAAGAGCCTGGTCCCGCACGCTAAGACCGAACGGCCCGACGACGGTCACGAGGGGGTCTCCTGTCTGCTGACGCCTGCTGACGATCACATGGATTGTCGATGTGTCGCTGGATGCACTCCAGCCAGCGTATCCGGTCACCTTTCGATCACCGTGGGCGCCTTCCCGTCACCCCCGGTATGTTCGTGATCAGCTGATACGACCTGGAGTAGGCGTTTTGTCCCGAACAACGATCGACACCGACCCGAACGGCGAGCAGCCGCCCCCCGAGGACGACCGCGCCTTCCTCGGCCACCCGCGGGGCCTGCTGACCCTGTCCGGCCTGGAGGTCTGGGAGCGGTTCTCGTTCCTCGGCATGCAGGCCATCCTCGTCCTGTACTTCGCCGCCACCGTCGCCGACGGCGGACTCGGCATGGACCCCGGCGCCGCCGCCTCGGTCGCCGCCGCCTACGGCACCCTGGTCTACCTCGTCTCCGTCGCCGGAGGCTGGCTCGCCGACCGCATCCTCGGCTCCTACCGGGCCGTCCTGTGGGGCGGCGTCCTGATCGCCTGCGGCCACTACGCCATGGCGGTGCCGACGGCCGCGATGACCTGGGTGGGCCTCGGCCTGATCAGCGCCGGCACCGGCCTGCTCAAGCCCAACGTGGCGACCATGGTCGGCAAGCTCTACCGCACGGACGACGACCGCCGCGACGCCGGATTCGCCCTCTACTACATGGCGATCAACATCGGTGCCTTCGCCGGCCCGCTGATCACCGGCTGGCTCGCCGACCACCAGGGCTACCACTGGGGCTTCTCGGCCGCCGCGCTCGGCATGACCCTCGGCCTGATCCAGTACGTCGCCGGCCGCCGTCACCTGGCCGGGCGCAGGCACTCCGCCGAGTTCGCCCTCGCACCGGACGCCATGCGCCGGGCCGTCCGCGCGATGGCCGTCGGCGCCGTCGTGGTGGCCGTCGCCGCGACCGGGCTCGCCCTCGCGGGCTGGCTCACCCTGGACCGGTTCGTGGACGTGCTCACCGTGATCTCGGTGATCGCCCCCGTCGTCTACTTCTGGGTGATGTTCACCAGCCCCCGGGTGACGGCCGAGGAGCGCGGCCGCCTCAAGCCGTACGTCGTGCTCTTCCTCGCCTCGGTGGTCTTCAACTTCATCCTCTTCCAGGCGTACTCGACGATGATCCTGCTCGCGTCCACCAACGCCCGCACGACCATCCTCGGCTTCGACTTCCCCGCCAGCTGGTACGCCTCCGCCCTGGGCGCCTTCGAGGTCCTCCTCGCGCCCGTGGTGGCCGGCGTCTGGGCCCGGATGGGCCACCGCCAGCCGCACGTCTCCCACAAGATCGCGTTCGGGGTGATCCTCGGCGGCCTGTCGTTCCTCCTGATGGTCCTGCCGACCTCGGGGCACGCCGACGACACGTACCGGATGGCCGCCTGGTGGATCGTCGGCTCCTACCTGCTGCTCGGCCTCGGCGACGTCCTCCTGGAGACCTCCGGGATGTCGGCCACCAGCAAGCTCGCCCCGAAGGCCTTCTCCAGCCAGACGATGTCGCTCTGGTTCCTGTCCCTCGCGCTCGCCAACGGCATCCAGGCGCAGACCGTGAAGCTCTACGACGACGTCTCGAAGCCCGTCTACTTCGGCGTGAACGGCGCCGTGGCCGTCGCCGTCGGCCTCGTCGTCATCTCCCTGGCGCCCTGGCTGCGCCGCACCATGCACCCCGTCCACTGAGGCCGCCCGAGGGACCCGAGGTATCCGCCATGAAGATCCGCACCGACTTCCCGTACGAGACCCGCCACGAGGACGTCCGCATCCCGCTGCCGGACGGCACCCGGCTGTACGCGCGCGTGTGGCGGCCCGTGACCGACGAGCCCGTCCCGGCACTCCTGGAGTACCTGCCCTACCGGCTCACCGACTGGACGGCGCCCCGCGACCACCAGCGCCACCCCTGGTACGCGGGACACGGCTACGCCTCCGTGCGGGTCGACGTCCGCGGCCACGGCAACAGCGAGGGCCTGCCGGGCGACGAGTACGACGCGGTCGAGCTCGCGGACGGCGTGGCGGTGGTGCACTGGCTCGCCGAGCAGGAGTGGTGCAGCGGCAGCGTCGGGATGTTCGGCATCTCCTGGGGCGGCTTCAACTCGCTGCAGATCGCCGCCCTCGCCCCCGAACCGCTCAAGGCGGTCGTCACCGTCTGCTCCACCGACGACCGCTACGACAACGACGTCCACTACATGGGCGGCTCGGTCCTCGGCGTCGACATGCACGCCTGGGCGGCCACCATGCTCGCCTTCGTCGCCCGCCCGCCGGACCCCGCCCACGTCGGCGACGAGTGGCGCGGGATGTGGCTGCGGCGCCTGGAGTCCGTGGAGCCCCTCGTCCACACCTGGCTGGCCCACCAGACCCGCGACGCCTACTGGAAGCACGGCAGCGTCTGCGAGGACTACGGGGCCGTCCGCGCCGCCGTCCTGGCCGTCGGCGGCTGGCACGACCCCTACCGCGACACCGTCCTGCGCCTCGTCCAGCACCTCCCCCAGGACCGGGTGCGCGGGATCATCGGGCCCTGGTCCCACCAGTACCCGGACCGCGGCCTGCCGCCGGGCCCCGCCATCGGCTTCCTCCAGGAGACCCTGCGCTGGTGGGACCACCACCTCAAGGGCGTCGAGAACGACGTGATGGCCGAGCCGCTGCTGCGCTCCTGGATCAGCGAGACGCACCCGCCCGCCACCGTCTACGAGGAGCTGCCGGGCCGCTGGGTCGCCGACCCGTCCTGGCCCTCCCCACACGTCACCCCCGTCACCTACGGCTTCCAGGGCGAGCCCGTCGTCGTCGACTCGCCGCAGCAGACCGGGCTCGACGCGGGCCGCTTCTTCCCCTTCGGCAACGACGCCGACCTGCCGCCCGACCAGCGGGAGGAGGACGCCCACTCGGCCTGCTTCGACTTCCCCGTGCCCGAGGACGGCGGCCCCATCGAGATCCTGGGCCGGCCGTCGGTCAGCCTCGCCCTGCGCAGCGCCGCGCCCACCGGGCAGGTGATCGCCCGGCTCTGCGACATCGCGCCCGACGGCTCCTCCACCCTCGTCACCCGCGGCGCGCTCAACTTCTCCGCGCGCTACGGCCGCGACCGGGCCGTGGAGGCGCAGATCGGCGAGACGGAGAGCTTCGTCTTCGAGCTGAACGCCATCGGGCACACCTTCCCGCCCGGCCACCGGGTCCGCCTCGCGGTCTCCTCCACGTACTGGCCGTGGATCTGGCCGCAGCCGGACGCGGCGGGCTTCACCCTCGACCCGGCGGGCTCGCACCTCACCCTGCCGGTGCGCGCGCACACCGAGGACGCCGTCGAGTGGGAGGAGCCGGAACAGGCCGCGCCGCTCGGCGTCGTGTACCCGAACACCCTGGAGGAGCCCCGCCCGGAGCGGGTGGTGGTCCGGGACGTCGCCAAGGGCGAGTGGCGGCTGGACGTCGACCCGAAGTACGGCGGCACGCGCGTGTACCCCGACGGTCTGGAGTTCACCGAGGACGCCGTGGAGACGTACACGATCGACGAGAGCGGGCCGCTGTCCGCCCGGACCCGCTCGGAGTGGTCGATCCGGCTGCACCGGCCCGAGCTGGCCTGGGACTGCACCGTCGACACCCGCTCGGAGATCACCTGCGACGCGGACGCCTTCTTCACCCGGAACGAGGTGGTGTGCAAGGAGGGCGGCGAGGTCCTCTTCCACCGCACCTGGGAGGAGCGGATCGTCCGCACGGCGGGCTGAGGACGCGCGGAGGCGCCCGCACCCCCGGTGAGGGGGGTGCGGGCGCCCCGGCGCCGGATCAGGCGCTCGTGCCGGCCTTGCGGCGGCGGGAGACGACCATCGCGCCGGCGCCCAGGGCGACGGCCCCGGCGGCGGCGAGGCCCAGCGGCAGGGTGTCGTCCGCGCCGGTGGCGGCGAGCGTGCCGTTCACCGGGGTGTTCGACGAGCCGCCCTGCTGGGTGGTGTTCGTGGTGACGGTCGGCGCAGGGGTCGGCGTCGCGGTCTGCGTCGGCTTCGGCTTGCCGCCCTTGTCGGCCGCCGCGATGGTGAAGTCGACGTCCGGGTAGTCCTCGCCCATGCCGCACGAGCCGTCGTTGTTCTCGTACTCCGCGTAGGCGAAGGCGACGCCCCGGCCGGCGGGCGAGTCGGCGGGCGGCGTGAGGCGCAGCTTCACGTCGTACGAGGCGCCCTTGGCGAGCTTGCCGATCTCGATGGACTCGTACTTGTCGTTGATCGGCGTCCACTCCAGGACGTCGGCCGACGACCACTCGACCGGGATGAGGCGGCCCTGGAGGACCGTCTCGTCGTCGAACTCCTCGCCCGGGGCGGGGAGGCGGATGGCGTTCGCGAAGGCGTCGACGACGTCCAGGGCGTGGCCGGACGTGTTGGTGACGCGCAGCGAGAAGACGGCCGGCTTGCCCGCGGTGACCGTCCTCGGGCCGCTCAGGGTGAGCTTGAGGGCGTCGTCGACCTTGCACTCCCCCTCGATCTCCTCGGCGATCTCCAGGTCTTCCTTGGCGTCGGCGAGTTCCTGCTTGGCGGCCTTCTCGACCTTCTGGGCGAGGCCGAGCACGTGGAACGCGGCGACGTTCGCGTCCGCCAGGGCCTTCTGCGCCTCCTTGGCCTTGGTGTCGGCGGCGGTCTGCGCGGCGGCGGCCTCGTCGGCGGTCTTCTTCGCGGCGGTGACGGCGTCGGCGGCGGCCTTCTTCTCCTCGTCCGTCGCGGTCTCGGGCAGCTTCGTCACGGCCTCCTCGGCCTTGGCGAGCGCCTCGTCGGCGGCGGTCTTCGCCGCGGCGGCCGCCCCGGCGGTCTGCTGGGCGGCCGAGAGCGCGGCCTTCAGCGGGTGGTCGGCCTTGTCGAGGGCATCGATGGCCGCCCCGGCCGCGGCGACGTCGGCGACCGCGGCGTCGTACGCCTTCTGGGCCGCGGCGACGGCGGCCTTGAGCTCCTCGAGGGACGGCATGTCGTCCTCGTCCTCGTGGGACGACGGCTTCTGCGACTGCGGCGCGGCCGGCTTGGTGTCGGCGAACGCGGGAGCGGCCGAGAGGAACACGACCGGGGTGGTCACGGCGGCTGCGACGGCGGTCGCGAGAATGCGGCGGATCTTCACGTTGCGGACCTTTTCCTGGTCAGAGAAAGAGTGCGAAGTGTGGGGGCGGGCGGCTGCTGCGGGGGGCTTCACGCGGCGCCGCGCCTGGGCGATCGTAAGCCGCGACGGGCCGCCCCGGGGGGTCGTTTCCGCAGCTCACGCCCGGGTTCGGAGTCCACCTCGCGCGCATAGGGGGCATACGGGGGCAGTTGCTCACGGAGGCCGCGGTTTCTGTGTGATCCATGTCATCAGCGCCCGGCGGCCCGGCCCGTAACGTGTCCTCCACACACCTGGAAAGCGAGGCACGCACCGATGTCCGAGCACAGCCCGCTCGACCTGGCCGAGGGCGATCCCTTCGGCCCGCACAA
Organism: Streptomyces sp. NPDC104202; assembly: GCF_055584185.1. Taxonomy (NCBI): domain Bacteria; kingdom Bacillati; phylum Actinomycetota; class Actinomycetes; order Kitasatosporales; family Streptomycetaceae; genus Streptomyces; species Streptomyces sp. NPDC104202. The sequence continues at coordinate 20,465 of NZ_JBVJMN010000049.1, forward strand.
CCTCCCGTACGGCGTCTTCTCCACCGCCGACGAGCCCGGCCGCCGCCGGGTCGGCGTCCGGATCGGCGACCACGTGCTGGACGCGGGTGCCGCGGCGCACGCGCTCGGCTCCCCGTACGCGGACCTGCTCGCACAGCCCACCCTGAACCCGCTGCTCGCGGCCGGGCGGACCGCCTGGCGCGACGTACGCCGCGCGCTCACCGCGTGGGTGACGGTGCCCGCGCACCGGGCGGACGTCGAGCCGCTGCTGCACCCGCTGGACGCGGTGACGCTGCACCTGCCGTACGAGGTCGCGGACTACGTCGACTTCTACGCGAGCGAGCACCACGCCACGAACGTGGGCCGGATGTTCCGCCCCGACGGCGACGCGCTGACGCCCAACTGGAAGCACCTGCCCATCGGTTACCACGGCCGCGCGGGCACGGTCGCCGTCTCCGGCACCGACGTGGTCCGCCCGTCGGGCCAGCGCAAGGCGCCGTCGGACCCGGCCCCGGTCTTCGGACCGTCGGTCAAGCTGGACATCGAGGCGGAGGTCGGGTTCGTCGTCGGCACCCCGTCGCGGCTCGGCCGGCCGGTGCCGCTCGCCGACTTCCGGGAGCACGTCTTCGGCCTGACGCTGCTCAACGACTGGTCGGCGCGGGACGTGCAGGCGTGGGAGTACGTGCCGCTCGGCCCGTTCCTCGGCAAGTCGTTCCAGACCTCGGTGTCGGCCTGGGTGACGCCGCTGGAGGCACTGGACGCCGCCCGCACCGCCCCGCCCGCGCGGGACCTCCCGCTGCTGCCGTACCTGGACGACACGGACGCGGAGGAGCAGGGCGGCTTCGACCTGCGCATCACGGTGGAGATCAACGGCGAGAAGGTCGCCGAGCCGCCGTTCTCCTCCATGTACTGGACGGCGGCCCAGCAGCTCGCCCACATGACGGTGAACGGCGCCTCGCTGCGCACGGGCGACCTCTACGGCTCCGGGACCGTCTCCGGGCCCGAGGTGAACCAGCGCGGCTCGCTCCTGGAGCTCACCTGGAACGGCCGCGACGCCCTGGAACTGGCGGGCGGCAAGCGGACGTTCCTGGAGGACGGCGACGAGGTCGTCCTGACGGCCTGGGCGCCCGGCCCGGACGGCCTCCGGGTGGCGCTGGGCGAGGTCCGGGGCCGGGTCGTGCCCGCCGCGTAGTTACCGGAGCCGCCAGAGCGCGGGGACGTTCGGCGGCTCCCAGCCGGCCTGGGCCGTGTGCGCCTGGAGGCACACGTAGCCCGGGCCGCCGTACGTGACGGCGTCCCCCGCCCGGTAGGCGGTCCCGGCGGCCCAGGTGCCGCCCGGGGCCCCGGTGGGGGTCGCGGTCGGCGTGGGGCCCGGGTCCTGCGGCACGTTCAGCACGAAGTCGAAGGCGGCCTCCCGGGCGCCGCCCGCGTCCCGGACGGTCATGAGGAGCCGCGGGTCGAAGATCGTGTCGGTGTTGTTGCGCGGCTCGTTCGGGAAGTACAGCTGGGTGGTCAGCACCGGGCGGCCGGGCGCCTGGAGCTTGACGTGGATGTGCCGGGTGCGGCCCGGGTAGAGGCCGGGCACGATGGTGGTCAGCTTGAAGGCACCGGACGCGTCGGTGAACTGGTGGCCGCGGAAGCGGTATCCGGCGTTGTCGTAGGCGCCGTTGGTGTCGGCCTGCCAGAAGTCGAGCAGCACGCCGGATATCGGCCGGCAGGCCAGCCCGAAGACGTAGCCGCTGACGGTGAGCCGGACACCGGCGGTGCCGGCGTCCACCAGGCTGCTGCGCAGTGGGGAGTTGGGCTTGAAGTAGGGGCCCTCGGTCTGTGCCGGCGTGGGGTCGTCGCCGTCGTCGCACGCGGGGGTGAGCGCGGGCGGCACGTCGGCCTCGGTCATCGTGCGGGCGAGCGCGGGGACGCCCATGAGGACCGCGGGGGCCGCGATGCCGGCCGCCAGCGCGGCGCGCAGCACCGCCTTGCGGGTGACGTGCCCGGTGGTGGTCTCGTTGTCCATGCCTGCTCCTCGGAGGTGGGGGGCTGGGGGATCGGCACGAACCTAGGCGCGGGGGCCGTCGTCTTCGAGGGACGGAGTGCGGCGGTCGTGGTGTTTTCGGAAGTTCCCCGGGCTGCGTCCGGTCTCGCGGCGGAAGAAGCGGCAGAAGTACGCGGGGTCGTCGAAGCCGACCCGGGCCGCGACCTGACGGATCGACAAAGTGGTCCCGACGAGCAGCCGTTGAGCCTCGGCGGTGCGGGCCGCGCGCAGCAGGTCGCCGGGGGTGCGGCCGGTGGCGGTGCGGACGGCCTCGGCGAGGTAGCCGGGGGTGACGCCGATCAGCTCCGCGCACTCCCGTACGGTCCGGCCCTCCGCGCCGGTACGGGCGGCCAGCCGGGCGAACTCCTCCGCGACGGCACCGGGCCGGCCCGGCGGGGGCCCGGCGGCCTCCGGCCCCGGCAGCCGCGCGGTGCGGACCAGCAGGACGTGCAGCAGGCTGCGCAGCACGGTCGCGAAGCCGTCGGCGCCGTGGCGGTACTCCTCGACGAGTTCGGCCATCAGACGGGCGGTCCTGGCGTGCGTGGGCCCGTCGAGGGTGAGCCAGGGGTGGTCGCCGAGGCGGTGCAGGAGGTCGCGGTCGCCGGGGTGGTCGAGGAGGAAGTCCTCGGTGAAGAGGACGACCGTGCCGTCGAGGCCGCGGGCGTCCTCCCAGTGGTGGAGCCGGCCGGGCAGGATCAGCCCGAGGTGGGGCGGGCGGAGCGGCCAGCGGGCGAGGTCGAGGACGTGGGTTCCGGTGCCGGAGGTGACGTGGACGATCTCGTGGAAGGTGTGCCGGTGCGGGAAGGCGGCCCTGGACATGGGGCCGATGGTGTCGAAGGTCCCGGCGGCGAAGGGCACCCGGTCGGGCAGCCGGACCTCCAGGCGGTGCATGGGAGGGTCGCCGGCCCGGGGGGCGGCACACGGGGTCCTCGGTAAGGCGGTGGTGTCGCTCATCGCGCCGCTTCCCTCTCGACGACTGGTACAGACCATTCGGGGCGGCTCCCACGATGGCACGGGCACCTCCCGCGGGTCACCCCCGCGTGCGGCGGCCCGCCGCGGGAGGGACGGCCCGTGGGGTCCGGGCCCGGACACGCCGGAGGGGCCCGGCTCGCCGTGAGCCGGGCCCCTCCGCGCGTACGGGACGGCTACCGGACGAACACGCTCGCCTGGCCGGCCAGGTCCAGGAAGTACTGCGGCGCGAAGCCGAGCGCCAGCGTGACCACCACGCCCGTCGCGATGGTGAGCGTCGTCAGCGCCGACGGCACGGCGACCGTGGGGCCGTCCGCCTTCGGCTCGCTGAAGAACATCAGCACGATCACCCGGATGTAGAAGAACGCGGCGATCGCCGAGGAGATCACGCCGACCACGACGAGCGCGCCCGCGCCGCCCTCCGCCGCCGCCGAGAAGACCGCGAACTTGCCGGAGAACCCGGAGGTCAGCGGAATGCCGGCGAAGGCGAGCAGGAAGACCGCGAACACCGCCGCGACCAGCGGCGAACGGCGCCCGATCCCCGCCCACTTGGAGAGGTGGGTGGCCTCGCCGCCCGCGTCCCTGACCAGGGTGACGACGGCGAAGGCGCCGATCGTCACGAAGGAGTAGGCGCCCAGGTAGAAGAGGACGGAGGAGATCCCGCTCGGCGTGGCCGCGATGACACCGGCGAGCAGGAAGCCCGCGTGCGCGATCGACGAGTACGCCAGGAGCCGCTTGATGTCGGTCTGGGTGATGGCGACGATCGCACCGCCCAGCATGGTGACGATCGCGACGCCCCACATGACCGGCCGCCAGTCCCAGGTGAGGCCCGGCAGCACCACGTACAGCAGGCGGAGCAGCGCGCCGAAGGCGGCGACCTTGGTCGCGGCGGCCATGAAGCCGGTGACCGGCGTCGGGGCGCCCTGGTAGACGTCCGGGGTCCACATGTGGAACGGCACGGCGCCGACCTTGAAGAGGAGTCCCGTCAGGACCATGGCGAAGCCGATGAGGAGCAGCGCGTCGTTGCCCATGGTGTCGGCGAGCGCCGGGTCGACGGAGGCGATCGTGCCGTCGACGACGTCGGCGATGGTGGCGTACGAGACGGAGCCCGCGTAGCCGTAGAGCAGGGCGATCCCGAAGAGCAGGAAGGCCGAGGAGAAGGCGCCGAGCAGGAAGTACTTGACGGCCGCCTCCTGCGACATCAGCCGCTTGCGGCGGGCGACGGCGCAGAGCAGGTACAGCGGGAGGGAGAAGACCTCCAGGGCGACGAAGAGCGTCAGGAGGTCGTTGGCGGCCGGGAAGACCAGCATGCCGGCGATCGCGAACAGCGCGAGCGGGAAGACCTCCGTGGTGGTGAAGCCGGCCTTCACGGCCGCCTTCTCCTGGTCGCTGCCGGGGACGGCGGCGGCCTCGGCGGCGAAGGAGTCGACCTTGTGGCCGTGGTCGGCCGGGTCGAGCCTGCGCTCGGCGAAGGTGAAGACCGCGACGATCGACGCGAGGAGGATGGTGCCCTGGAGGAAGAGGGCGGGTCCGTCGACGGCGATGGCGCCCATCGCCGCGATGTGGGCCTTGGTCGAGCCGTAGCCGCCGGCCGCCAGGCCGACGACGGCGGCGAAGGCGGCGGCGAGGGCGAGGACGGACAGGAAGACCTGGCCGAGGTAGCGGCCCCTGCGGGGCACGAACGCCTCGACGAGGACGCTGAGGATCGCGGCGCCGATCACGATGAGCACGGGCGAGAGCTGCGTGTACTCGATGTGGGGCGCCGGGATCTTGGCGATCGGCTCGGCGGCCGTCGTCCACAAGCTGTGGACAGCCAGGGAACTCACTTGGCGGCCTCCACTTCGGGCTGCGGGTCCTTCTGCTGGACGTCGGACATGGTGTGCTGGACCGCCGGGTTCACGACGTCCGTCAGGGGCTTCGGGAAGACCCCGAGGAAGATCAGGACGGCGATCAGCGGGACGACCACCGCCAGCTCGCGCGGCCGCAGGTCCGGGAGGGTCCGGACCTCCTCCTTCACGGGCCCGGTCATCGTCCGCTGGTACAGGACGAGGGTGTACAGCGCGGCGAGGACGATGCCCGTGGTGGCGATGACGCCGGCCACCGGGTACCGGACGTACGTCCCGACCAGGACCAGGAACTCGCTGACGAACGGGGCGAGTCCGGGCAGCGACAGGGTTGCCAGGCCGCCGATCAGGAAGGTGCCGGCGAGCACCGGGGCGACCTTCTGCACACCGCCGTAGTCGGCGATGAGCCGCGAGCCGCGCCGGGAGATCAGGAAGCCGGCGACGAGCATCAGGGCGGCCGTCGAGATGCCGTGGTTGACCATGTAGAGCGTGGCACCGGACTGGCCCTGGGTGGTCATCGCGAAGATGCCCAGGATGATGAAGCCGAAGTGCGAGATCGACGCGTAGGCCACCAGGCGCTTGATGTCCCGCTGGCCGACGGCGACCAGGGCGCCGTAGACGATGCTGACGAGGGCGAGCACGATGATCGCGGGGGTCGCCCACTTGCTCGCCTCGGGGAAGAGACCGAGGCAGAAGCGGAGCATCGCGAACGTGCCGACCTTGTCGACGACGGCGGTGATGAGGACGGCGACCGGGGCGGTCGCCTCCCCCATCGCGTTCGGCAGCCAGGTGTGCAGCGGCCACAGCGGCGCCTTCACCGCGAAGGCGAAGAAGAAGCCGAGGAAGAGCCACCGCTCGGTGCTGGTCGCCATCTCCAGCGAGCCGTTGGCCCGCGCCTCGGCGATCTCCGTGAGCGAGAAGTTCCCCGCGACCACGTAGAGCCCGATGACGGCGGCCAGCATGATGAGTCCGCCGACCAGGTTGTAGAGCAGGAACTTGACCGCCGCGTAGGAGCGCTGGGCCGCCGCGTTCTCGTCGGAGCCCGTGTGGGCGCGGTCGCCGAAGCCGCCGATGAGGAAGTACATCGGGATGAGCATGGCTTCGAAGAGGATGTAGAAGAGGAAGACGTCGGTGGCCTCGAAGGAGAGGATCACCATCGCCTCGACCATGAGGATCAGGGCGAAGAAGCCCTGGGTCGGCCGCCAGCGCGAGGACGTCGTCTCCAGGGGGTCGGCGTCGTGCCAGCCGGCCAGGATGACGAAGGGGATCAGCAGCGCGGTGAGCGCGATGAGCGCCACGCCGATGCCGTCCACCCCCAGCTCGTAGCGCACCCCGAAGTCCTTGATCCAGGCGTGCGACTCCGTGAGCTGGTACCGCTCGCCGCCCGGCTCGAACCGGGCGAAGACGACACCGGCGAGGACCAGCGTGGCGAGCGAGACCAGCAGCGCCAGCCACTTGGCGGCGGTGCGGCGGGCGGCGGGCACGGCGGCGGTGAGGATCGCACCGACCGCCGGAACCGCTGCCGTCGCCGTAAGGAGCGGGAATGACATGGTGGTTACACCGCCCTCATCAGCAGGGTCGCGGCGATCAGCACCGCAGTACCTCCGAACATGGAGACCGCGTAGGTGCGGGCGTAGCCGTTCTGGAGCTTGCGCAGCCGGCCGGAGAGTCCGCCGACGGAGGCCGCGGTGCCGTTGACCACGCCGTCGACCAGGGTGTGGTCGACGTACACGAGCGAGCGGGTGAGGTGCGTGCCGCCCGTGACGAACACGGCGTGGTTGAAGTCGTCCTGGAGGAGGTCGCGGCGCGCGGCCCGGGTGAGCAGCGAGCCGCGGGGGGCGACCACGGGGACGGGCCGGCGGCCGTACTGGAGGTAGGCGATGCCGACGCCGATCACCATGACGGTGACGGTGGCGGTGGTGATGACCCCGGCGCCGATCGGCGGGTGGCCGTGCTCGAAGCTGGTCACCGGCTCCAGCCAGGCGACGAACCGGTCGCCGATCCCGAAGAAGGCGCCCGCGAAGACCGAGCCGAAGGCCAGCAGGACCATCGGGACCGTCATCGACTTCGGCGACTCGTGCGGGTGCGGCGGGTGGCCCTCGGCGTCGGGCTGCCAGCGCTTCTCGCCGAAGAAGGTCATCAGCATCACGCGGGTCATGTAGTACGCGGTGATGGCCGCGCCCAGCAGGGTGACCGAGCCGAGGATCCAGCCCTCGGTGCCGCCCTTGGCGAAGGCAGCCTCGATGATCTTGTCCTTGGAGAAGAAGCCGGACAGGCCGGGGAAGCCGATGATCGCGAGGTAGCCGAGGCCGAAGGTGGCGAAGGTGACCGGCATGTACGTCCGCAGGCCGCCGTACTTCCGCATGTCGACCTCGTCGTTCATGCCGTGCATGACCGAACCGGCGCCGAGGAAGAGACCGGCCTTGAAGAAGCCGTGGGTGACCAGGTGCATGATGGCGAAGACGTAGCCGATGGGGCCGAGTCCGGCCGCCAGGATCATGTAGCCGATCTGCGACATCGTCGAGCCGGCGAGCGCCTTCTTGATGTCGTCCTTGGCGCAACCGACGATCGCACCGAAGAGGAGCGTGACGGCGCCGACGACGGTGACGACCAGCTGGGCGTCGGGGGCGGCGTTGAAGACGTCGGCGGAGCGGACGATCAGGTAGACGCCCGCGGTGACCATCGTGGCCGCGTGGATGAGGGCCGAGACCGGGGTCGGGCCCTCCATCGCGTCCCCGAGCCAGGACTGCAGCGGCACCTGGGCCGACTTGCCGCAGGCGGCGAGCAGCAGCATCAGGCCGATCGCCGTCAGCGTGCCCTGGCCCGCCTTGTCGGTCTCCGCGAAGACCGGCCCGAAGGCGAAGGTGCCGAAGGTGGTGAACATGATCATGATGGCGACCGAGAGGCCGATGTCGCCGACCCGGTTGACCAGGAACGCCTTCTTCGCCGCGGTGGCCGCGGAGGGCTTGTGCTGCCAGAAGCCGATCAGGAGGTACGAGGCGAGGCCGACGCCCTCCCAGCCGAAGTACAGGAGCAGGTAGTTGTCGGCGAGGACCAGCAGCAGCATCGCCGCGACGAACAGGTTGAGGTACCCGAAGAAGCGGCGGCGGCGCTCGTCGTGCTCCATGTAGCCGATGGAGTACACGTGGATGAGCGTGCCGACGCCGCTGATCAGCAGGACGAACGTCATCGACAGCTGGTCGAGCTGGAAGGCGACGTCCGCCTGGAAGCCCTCAACGGGGATCCAGGTGTAGAGCCGCTGGTGCATGGCCCGGTCGTCGGCGCTCCTGCCGAGCATGTCGGCGAAGAGCGCCAGGCCGACGGCGAAGGACGCGGCCGCGAGGAGCGTGCCGATCCAGTGCCCGGACCGGTCGAGCCTGCGGCCGCCGCAGAGCAGGACCGCCGCGCCGAGCAGGGGCGCGCCGATGAGCAGCGCAATGAGATTTTCCACGGTCAGCCCCTCACAGCTTCATCAGGCTGGCGTCGTCGACCGAGGCCGAGTGGCGGGCACGGAAGACGGACACGATGATCGCGAGCCCGACGACGACCTCCGCGGCGGCGACGACCATCGTGAAGAACGCGATGATCTGGCCGTCGAGGTTGCCGTGCATGCGGGAGAAGGTGACGAACGCGAGGTTGCAGGCGTTGAGCATCAGCTCGACGCACATGAAGACCACGATCGCGTTGCGCCGGATCAGGACCCCGGCCGCGCCGATGGTGAACAGCAGGGCGGCGAGGTACAGGTAGTTGACGGGATTCACCGGGTGGCCTCCTCTTCGTCCCGGTCCCGGCCGAGCCGCTCCGAGGAGCGCTGCTCCAGGGCCTTGAGGTCGGCCATCGCCTCGGAGGACACGTCCCGGATCTGGCCCCGCTTGCGCAGGGTCTGCATGACGGTGAGCTCCGCGGGCGTGCCGTCGGGGAGCAGACCGGCGACGTCCACGGCGTTGTGCCGGGCGTAGACGCCGGGCGCGGGCAGCGGCGGCAGGTGCTTGCCGTCGCGGACGCGCTGCTCGGAGAGCTCGCGCTGGGTGCGGGCCCGCTCGGTGCGCTCCCGGTGGGTGAGCACCATCGCGCCGACGGCGGCGGTGATCAGGAGCGCGCCGGTGATCTCGAAGGCGAAGACGTACTTGGTGAAGATGAGGGCGGCGAGGCCCTCGACGTTCCCGCCGTACGCCGCGTTGGCGGCGCCGAGGCCGGCGAACTCGGTCAGCGACGCCTGGCCGATCCCGGCGATCAGCAGGATGCCGAAGCCGAGGCCGCAGGCCGCCGCCCACCAGCGCTGCCCCTTGATGGTCTCCTTCAGCGAGTCCGCGGCCGTGACGCCGACCAGCATGACGATGAAGAGGAAGAGCATCATGATCGCGCCGGTGTAGACGACGATCTGGACGATGCCGAGGAAGTACGCGCCGTTGGCGAGGTAGAAGACCGCGAGGACGATCATCGTGCCGGCCAGCGACAGCGCGCTGTGCATGGCCTTCTTCATCAGGATCGTGGCGAGCGCGCCGAGGACGGCGACGGTCCCGAGGATCCAGAACTGGACGGCCTCGCCGGTGGAGGTCGTGTAGGCCGCGAGGGTGGCGTTCACGCGTCCGCCCCCTCGGGCTCGCCCTGCTCGCCCCGGGAGACGGCCACCTGCCGGACGGTGCCGGGGGCGGCCTCGGTGACCAGGCCCCGGTAGTAGTCCTGCTCGGTCATGCCGGGGAAGATCGCGTGCGGGGAGTCGACCATGGTCTCCTCCAGGCCCGCGAGCAGCTGCTCCTTGGTGTAGATCAGGTTCTCGCGGGAGGAGTCGGCCAGTTCGAACTCGTTGGTCATCGTCAGCGCGCGCGTGGGGCACGCCTCGATGCACAGTCCGCACAGGATGCAGCGGGCGTAGTTGATCTGGTAGACGCGGCCGTAGCGCTCACCGGGCGAGTAGCGCTCCTCCTCGGTGTTGTCCGCGCCCTCGACGTAGATGGCGTCGGCCGGACAGGCCCAGGCACACAGCTCGCAGCCGACGCACTTCTCCAGGCCGTCGGGGTGACGGTTGAGCTGGTGCCGGCCGTGGAAGCGGGGCGCCGTCGTCTTCGGCTGCTCCGGGTACTGCTCGGTCAGCCGCTTCTTGAACATGGCCTTGAAGGTCACGCCGAAACCGGCCACCGGATTCTGGAAGTCAGACACCGTCCGTCTCCTTTCCGTCATTCGCAGTAGCGGTATCGGGGGCGCCACTGGCCACGAGGTCCCGGTCCCGCCGGGGCCTGCGCCGCGGCACGGGCGGCAGCGACTGCCCGGGCTTGGGCGGTACGGGGAAGCCGCCGGCCATCGGGTCGAAGGCGGGCGCGGCCGCGGCCGCGGGGGCCGCCTCCCCGCCCTTCGCCTTCCGGTCGCGGAAGAGGTCCACGAGGAAGGAGAGCAGGAGCAGTCCGAGGACGGCACCGGCCACGTACAGGACGATGTTCGAGAAGGCGATGTTCTCGTTCCGCATCGCCCGGACGGTGGCGACCAGCATCAGCCAGACCACGGAGACCGGGATGAGGACCTTCCAGCCGAGCTTCATCAGCTGGTCGTAGCGGACGCGGGGCAGGGTGCCGCGGAGCCAGATGAAGAAGAACAGCAGCAGCTGGACCTTGACGACGAACCAGAGCATCGGCCACCAGCCGTGGTTCGCGCCCTCCCAGAAGGTGGAGACGGGGTACGGGGCCCGCCAGCCGCCCAGGAAGAGGGTCACCGACACGGCCGAGACCGTCACCATGTTCACGTACTCGGCGAGCATGAACATCGCGAACTTGATGGAGGAGTACTCGGTGTTGAAGCCGCCGACGAGGTCGCCCTCGGACTCCGGCATGTCGAACGGCGCGCGGTTCGTCTCGCCGACCATCGTGATGATGTAGATGATGAACGAGACCGGCAGCAGGATCACGAACCAGCGGTCCGCCTGCGCCTCGACGATCGCCGACGTCGACATCGACCCGGAGTAGAGGAAGACGGAGGCGAAGGCCGCGCCCATCGCGATCTCGTACGAGATCATCTGCGCGCAGGAGCGGAGCCCGCCGAGCAGCGGGTACGTGGAGCCGGAGGACCAGCCGGCGAGGACGATGCCGTAGATGCCGACGGAGGCGACCGCGAGGACGTACAGCATCGCGATCGGCAGGTCGGTGAGCTGCATCGTGGTGCGCTGGCCGAAGATCGAGACCTCGTTGCCGGCCGGGCCGAAGGGGATCACGGCGATCGCCATGAAGGCCGGGATCGCGGCGATGATCGGGGCGAGGACGTAGACGACCTTGTCGGCCTTCCGGACGATCACGTCCTCCTTGAGCATCAGCTTGATGCCGTCCGCGAGGGACTGGAGCATGCCCCAGGGGCCGTGCCGGTTGGGGCCGATGCGCAGCTGCATCCACGCGACGACCTTGCGCTCCCACACGATGGAGAAGAGCACGGTCACCATGAGGAAGGCGAAGCAGAAGACGGCCTTGACCGCGACGAGCCACCAGGGGTCCGTGCCGAACATGGACAGGTCTTCTGCGGCGAGCGGCATGCTCATGCCTGCACCTCCGTGACGTCGGCGGGGCGCGGGGCCGCCGGACCGATGCGGACCAGGTCGCCGGGGCGGGCGCCGGTGTCGGAGAGGACGCCTCGGCCGACGGAGTTCAGCGGCAGCCAGACGACCCGGTCGGGCATCTCGGTGACCTGGAGGGGCAGCGCCGTGGAGCCGGCCGGGCCGGTCACCTCCAGGACGTCGCCGTCCTTGACGCCGGTGTCGGCGGCGGTGGCGGCCGAGAGCCGGGCGACCGCCGCGTGCCGGGTGCCGGCCAGCGCGGTGTCGCCCTCCTGGAGCCGGCCGAGGTCGAGCAGGAGGCGGTGTCCGGCGAGGACGGCCTCGCCGTCGCCGGGCCGGGGTGCCGGCTGGCCGGGCTCCGCGGGCTCGGTGGCCCGCTCCTCGGTCCAGCCGCCCAGCCGGTCCATCTCCCGCCGCACCGACCGCAGGTCGGGCAGGGCCAGGTGGGCGTCGAGCGCGTCGGCGAGCATGTGCAGCACGCGGGCGTCGGACGGGGCGAGGGGCCGGGTCATCTGCTCGGGCTTGAGCGCGGCCTCGAAGAGCCGGGCCCTGCCCTCCCAGTTGAGGAAGGTGCCGGGCTTCTCGGCGACGGCGGCGACCGGGAGGACGACGTCGGCGCGCCGGGTGACCTCGCTGGGCCGCAGCTCCAGGGAGACGACGAAGGCGGCGTCGAGGGCCTCGCGGGCGCGGACCGGGTCGGGCAGGTCGGCGACCTCGACGCCGGCGACGAGCAGCGCGCCCAGTTCGCCGGTGGCGGCGGCCTCCAGGATCTGGCCGGTGTCGCGGCCGTAGCGGTGCGGGAGTTCGCGCAGGCCCCAGGCGGCGGCGACCTCCTCCCGGGCGCGCGGGTCGGTCGCGGGCCGGCCGCCGGGCAGCAGCGCCGGGAGGGCGCCCGCCTCGACGGCGCCGCGTTCGCCGGAGCGGCGCGGGATCCACACGAGCCGGGCGCCGGTGGCGGCCGCGGCGCGCAGGGCGGCGGTGAGCGCGCCGGGCACGCCCGCGAGGCGCTCGCCGACGGCGATGACGGCGCCCTCCTCGCGGAGGGCCTCGGCGGCGGCGGGGCCCTCGCCCTCCAGGCCGACCCGGGAGGTCAGCGCGTCGAGCCACTCGGTCTCGGTGCCGGGCGCGGCCGGCAGCAGGGTGCCGCCCGCCTTCTCCAGGCCGCGGGTCGCGAAGGGGGCGACGGCGAAGGTGCGCTGGCCGTGCTTGCGCCATGCCTTGCGGAGCCGCAGGAAGACGCCGGGGGCCTCCTCCTCGGACTCCAGGCCGACGAGGAGCACGGCGGGCGCGGCTTCGAGCGAGGTGTACGTGACGCCGCTGCCGTCCAGGTCCCGGCCGCGGCCGGCGACGGCGGAGGCCAGGAAGTCGGCCTCCTCGCCGGAGTGGACCCGGGCCCGGAAGTCGACGTCGTTGGTGTCGAGGGCGACCCGGGCGAACTTGGCGTACGCGTAGGAGTCCTCGACGGTCAGCCGGCCGCCGGTGAGGACGCCGGTGCGGCCGCGGACGAGTCCACGGGCGGCGGCCTCCAGGGCCTCGGGCCAGGAGGCCGGCTCCAGTTCGCCGGTCTCCGGGTCACGGACGAGCGGGGTGGTGAGCCGGTCGCGCTGCTGCGCGTACCGGAAGCCGAAGCGGCCCTTGTCGCAGATCCACTCCTCGTTGACCTCGGGGTCGTCGGCGGCGAGCCGCCGCATGACCTTGCCGCGCCGGTGGTCCGTGCGGGTGGCGCAGCCGCCGGCGCATTGCTCGCAGACGGACGGCGAGGAGACCAGGTCGAAGGGGCGGGAGCGGAAGCGGTAGGCGGCCGAGGTGAGGGCGCCGACCGGGCAGATCTGGATGGTGTTGCCGGAGAAGTACGACTCGAAGGGGTCGCCCTCGCCGGTGCCGACCTGCTGGAGCGCGCCCCGTTCGATCAGTTCGATCATCGGGTCGCCCGCGACCTGGTTGGAGAAGCGGGTGCAGCGGGCGCACAGGACGCACCGCTCGCGGTCGAGCAGGACCTGGGTGGAGATCGGGACCGGCTTCTCGTAGGTGCGCTTGACGCCGTCGAAGCGGGACTCGGCCTGGCCGTGGGACATGGCCTGGTTCTGCAGGGGGCACTCGCCGCCCTTGTCGCAGACCGGGCAGTCCAGCGGGTGGTTGACGAGCAGCAGCTCCATGACGCCGTGCTGGGCCTTCTCGGCGACGGGGCTGGTGAGCTGTGACTTCACCACCATGCCGTCGGTGCACGTGATCGTGCAGGAGGCCATCGGCTTGCGCTGGCCCTCGACCTCGACGATGCACTGGCGGCAGGCGCCGGCGGGGTCGAGGAGCGGGTGGTCGCAGAACCGCGGGATCTCGATGCCGAGCTGTTCGGCGGCGCGGATGACGAGCGTCCCCTTGGGGACGGAGATCTCGGCGCCGTCGATGGTCAGCGTCACGAGATCCTCGGGCGGCACCGGCGCGCTGCCGCCGCCACCGGGGGTGGACGCGATGACGGTCATGCGGTCACCTCCTTGTGGTTGTCCGCCCAGGCGGTCGACTTGGCCGGGTCGAAGGGGCAGGCCCGGCCGGTGATGTGCTGCTCGTACTCCTCGCGGAAGTACTTCAGCGAGGAGAAGATCGGGGAGGCGGCACCGTCGCCGAGGGCGCAGAACGACTTGCCGTTGATGTTGTCGGCGATGTCGTTCAGCTTGTCGAGGTCCGACATGACGCCCCGGCCCGCCTCGATGTCGCGGAGGAGCTGGACGAGCCAGTACGTGCCCTCGCGGCAGGGGGTGCACTTGCCGCAGGACTCGTGGGCGTAGAACTCGGTCCAGCGGGTGACGGCGCGGACGACGCAGGTGGTCTCGTCGAAGCACTGGAGCGCCTTGGTGCCGAGCATGGAGCCGGCGGCGCCGACGCCCTCGTAGTCGAGGGGGACGTCGAGGTGCTCGTCGGTGAACATCGGGGTGGAGGAGCCGCCGGGGGTCCAGAACTTGAGGCGGTGGCCGGGGCGCATCCCGCCGCTCATGTCGAGGAGCTGGCGCAGGGTGATGCCGAGGGGGGCCTCGTACTGGCCGGGCGAGGTGACGTGCCCGCTGAGCGAGTAGAGCGTGAAGCCGGGGGACTTCTCGCTGCCCATCGACGTGAACCATTCCTTGCCCCGGTGGAGGATCGCGGGAACGGAGGCGATGGACTCGACGTTGTTCACCACGGTGGGGCAGGCGTACAGACCGGCGACCGCCGGGAAGGGGGGACGCAGCCGGGGCTGGCCGCGGCGCCCTTCGAGCGAGTCGAGCAGGGCGGTCTCCTCGCCGCAGATGTACGCGCCGGCGCCGGCGTGCACGGTGAGTTCGAGGTTCAGTCCGCTGCCGAGGATGTTCCGGCCGAGGTAGCCGGCCGCGTACGCCTCGCGGACGGCCTCGTGGAGGCGGCGCAGGACGGGGACGACCTCGCCGCGCAGGTAGATGAACGCGTGCTCGGAGCGGATCGCGTAGCAGGCGATGATCATTCCCTCGATGAGGGAGTGCGGGTTGGCGAAGAGGAGGGGGATGTCCTTGCAGGTGCCGGGCTCGGACTCGTCGGCGTTGACGACGAGGTAGTGCGGCTTGCCGTCGCCCTGCGGGATGAACTGCCACTTCATGCCGGTGGGGAAGCCCGCGCCGCCGCGGCCGCGGAGGCCGGACTCCTTGACGTAGGCGATCAGGTCGTCGGGGCTCATGGCGAGGGCCCGCTTGAGTCCCTGGTAGCCGTCGTGACGCTCGTAGGTCTCCAGGGTCCAGGAGTCGGGCTGGTCCCAGAACGCCGAGAGGACGGGCGCCAGGAGCTTCTCGGGGCTGCTGTTGTTGATCTCGGCGGCCAAGGTCATCACTCCCCCTCCTGTCCGGAGGTCTCACCACGCGGGTGGACGATGCGGTGCTTCGGGTTCTCGCCCTTGGCCAGTCGCAGGCCGACGAGGGAGGCGGGGCCCGCCCCGCCGGTGGCCTCGACGGCGCCGGGGCGCTCGTCGGGGAAGCCGGCGAGGATGCGGGCGGTCTCCTTGAAGGTGCAGAGCGGGGCGCCGCGGGTGGGTTCGACGGTCCGGCCGGCCCGCAGGTCGTCCACCAGCTGCTTGGCGGAGGCGGGGGTCTGGTTGTCGAAGAACTCCCAGTTGACCATCACGACGGGCGCGAAGTCGCAGGCGGCGTTGCACTCGATGTGTTCGAGGGTGATCTTGCCGTCCTCGGTGGTCTCGTCGTTGCCGACGGCGAGGTGGGCCTTGAGCTCCTCGAAGATGGCGTCGCCGCCCATGACCGCGCAGAGCGTGTTGGTGCAGACGCCCACCTGGTAGTCGCCGGAGGGCTTGCGCCGGTACATCGTGTAGAAGGTGGCGACGGCGGTGACCTCGGCGGTGGTCAGGCCGAGGAGTTCGGCGCAGAACCGCATGCCGGTGCGGGTCACGTGGCCCTCCTCCGACTGCACGAGGTGCAGCATCGGCAGGAGCGCGGAGCGGGAGTCCGGGTAGCGGTCGATGATCGCGCGGGCGTCGTCCGTCAGACGGGCGAGGACCTCGGCCGGGTAGGCGGGGGCGGGGAGCTGGGGCATCCCCAGGCTGACGTTCTCCGTCATCGGTCGACGCCTCCCATCACGGGGTCGATGGAGGCGACGGCGACGATGACGTCGGCGACCTGGCCGCCCTCGCACATCGCGGCCATGGCCTGGAGGTTGGTGAAGGACGGGTCGCGGAAGTGGACCCGGTAGGGGCGGGTGCCGCCGTCGGAGACGACGTGCACGCCGAGCTCGCCCTTGGGGGACTCGACGGCCGCGTACGCCTGTCCGGCGGGGACCCGGAAGCCCTCGGTGACCAGCTTGAAGTGGTGGATCAGGGCCTCCATGGAGGTGCCCATGATCTTCGCGATGTGGTCGGGCGAGTTGCCGAGGCCGTCGGGGCCGAGAGCGAGCTGCGCCGGCCAGGCGATCTTCTTGTCGCCGACCATGACGGGCCCGGGCTCCAGGCGGTCGAGGCACTGCTCGACGATCCGGAGCGACTGGCGCATCTCCTCCAGGCGGACGAGGAAGCGTCCGTAGGAGTCGCAGGTGTCGGTGGTCGGGACCTCGAAGTCGTACTCCTCGTAGCCGCAGTACGGGTCGGCCTTGCGCAGGTCGTGCGGGAGGCCGGCCGACCGGAGGATCGGTCCGGTGGCGCCGAGGGCCATGCAGCCGGTGAGGTCGAGGTAGCCGACGTCCTGCATGCGGGCCTTGAAGATGGGGTTGCCGGTGGCGAGCTTGTCGTACTCCGGCAGGTTCTTCTTCATGGTCTTCACGAACTCGCGCAGCGCGTCGACGGCGCCGGGCGGGAGGTCCTGGGCGAGGCCGCCGGGGCGGATGAACGCGTGGTTCATGCGCAGGCCGGTGATCAGCTCGTACAGGTCCAGGATCATCTCGCGGTCCCGGAAGCCGTAGATCATGATCGTGGTGGCGCCGAGCTCCATGCCGCCGGTGGCGATGCACACCAGGTGGGAGGAGAGCCGGTTGAGCTCCATGAGCAGGACGCGGATGACGCTGGCGCGGTCCGGGATCTGCTCGGTGATGCCGAGGAGCTTCTCCACGCCGAGGCAGTACGCCGTCTCGTTGTAGAACGAGGTGAGGTAGTCCATGCGCGTGACGAAGGTGGTGCCCTGCGTCCAGGTCCGGTACTCGAGGTTCTTCTCGATGCCGGTGTGGAGGTAGCCGATGCCGCAGCGGGCCTCGGTGACGGTCTCGCCGTCGATCTCCAGGATGAGGCGGAGCACGCCGTGGGTGGACGGGTGCTGGGGGCCCATGTTGACGACGATCCGCTCGTCGTCGGCCTTGGCCGCGGACTGGACGACCTCGTCCCAGTCGCCGCCGGTCACCGTGTAGACGGTGCCTTCGGTGGTCTCGCGGGGAGACGCTTCTGAGGTGGACATCAGCTGTACGACCTCCGCTGGTCCGGAGCCGGGATCTGGGCGCCCTTGTACTCGACCGCGATGCCGCCGAGGGGATAGTCCTTGCGCTGCGGGTGGCCCTGCCAGTCGTCCGGCATCATGATCCGGGTGAGGGCGGGGTGGCCGTCGAAGACGATGCCGAAGAAGTCGTACGCCTCGCGCTCGTGCCAGTCGTTCGTCGGGTAGACGGCGACCAGCGACGGGATGTGCGGCTCGGCGTCGGGGGCCGAGACCTCCAGGCGGATCAGCCGTCCGTGGGTGAGCGAGCGCAGGTGGTAGACGGCGTGCAGCTCGCGGCCCTTGTCGCCCGGGTAGTGGACGGCGGAGACGCCGGTACAGAGCTCGAAGCGGAGCGCCGGGTCGTCGCGCAGGGTGCGGGCCACGCGGACGAGGTGCTCGCGCTCGATGTGGAAGGTGAGCTCGTCGCGGTCGACGACGGTCTTCTCGACGGCGTTGTCCGGGAGGAGCCCCTGCTCCTCCAGCGCGCCCTCGAGTTCGTCGGCGACCTCGTCGAACCAGCCGCCGTAGGGGCGGACGGCCGGGCCGGGGAGCCGGACGGAGCGGACGAGGCCGCCGTATCCGGTGGTGTCGCCGCCGTTGTTCGCGCCGAACATGCCACGCTGGAGGCGCACCTCCTCGCCGTGGTCCCCCCGCTGGCCGGGCAGGTTCTGCGCGCTCAGCTCCTTCTCGGGGTTGGGTGTCTCGTCACTCACCGGAGCAGACCCTTCAATTCAATGGTCGGCAGCGCCTTGAGCGCCGCCTCCTCCGCCTCGCGGGCCGCCTCCTCGGCGTTCACGCCGAGCTTGGAGCTCTGGATCTTCTGGTGGAGCTTGAGGATCGCGTCGAGCAGCATCTCCGGGCGCGGCGGGCAGCCGGGGAGATAGATGTCGACCGGCACGATGTGGTCGACGCCCTGGACGATCGCGTAGTTGTTGAACATGCCGCCCGAGGAGGCGCAGACGCCCATGGAGATCACCCACTTGGGGTTGGGCATCTGGTCGTAGACCTGCCTCAGGACGGGGGCCATCTTCTGGCTGACCCGGCCGGCCACGATCATCAGGTCGGCCTGGCGCGGCGAGCCGCGGAAGACCTCCATGCCGAAGCGGGCCAGGTCGTACCGGCCGGCTCCGGTGGTCATCATCTCGATGGCGCAGCAGGCGAGGCCGAAGGTCGCGGGGAAGACGGACGCCTTGCGCACCCAGCCCGCGGCCTGTTCGACCGTCGTCAGAAGAAAGCCGCTCGGGAGTTTCTCTTCGAGTCCCATAGGTGCCCCTCAGCCCCTCAGTCCCATTCCAGACCGCCGCGGCGCCACACGTACGCGTAGGCGACGAAGACGGTGAGCACGAAGAGCAGCATCTCCACGAGCCCGAAAAGCCCCAGGGCGTCGAAGGTGACGGCCCAGGGGTAGAGGAAGACGATCTCGATGTCGAAGACGATGAAGAGCATCGCCGTCAGGTAGTACTTGATCGGGAAGCGACCGCCTCCGGCGGGAGTGGGCGTCGGTTCGATGCCGCACTCGTACGCCTCAAGCTTTGCCCTGTTGTACCGCTTTGGCCCGATAAGCGTGGCCATGACCACGGAGAAGATCGCAAACCCCGCACCCAGGGCACCGAGCACGAGGACGGGCGCGTACGCATTCACGCTCCTCGCTCCTTCCAGTCGTCCTTGACCGTTGGACCGCACCGCCGGCGTGAAAGATCGCCCCCATGTGAGGCAGTTCACAAGCCCGGCTGCCCCGCATCCTATGCCCGCCCCTCTGTGATCTGCGACACGGGGTACACCAAGGACTTTGTGATCTCCACCACCTGACGAAGGATCATGAAGTCGGATGAGCGGTGATCTTGTCGCGCGAAGCGCCCAGGTGATCACCAGATGTGACATCCGGACCGGAAGTGGCAGCTCGGAGGGGGTGTCGCACTATCAAGTGATGGCCACTGCAAGCAAATTGGTGATGGACGCATCCGGGTGATAAAGGAACCCGCCGTCCCCCGGTCGGGGGGTCTCGCGGACGCAGATGGACGCGTGCACGGATTCACGAGCGGAGATGTGACCTGCGTCACGCCACAAGGCCACCAAAAATGTGGGGCTTGGCCATGGGCGTCAAGAGGTGGTAAGCGTCGGGCAATTCGGACCTTTCAATGAAAACCCGTGATCACGGCCTGGATGGGCCATGCCCGATTTGCCCGTTACGGCGTCAATAAGGGCGCCAGAGAAGCGGATTGGGTGGTTCCGAACGTAACTGTGGCGCAACCCACGTTTCTTGAAGGGAACCGCGAACCCCTGATAGCGGTTGTTCCCATGTCCCACACCGCTCACATACCCAGCCACCGGAAGCCCCGCCGCAGCGCTTCTAAGCTCGCCCTGCGCGCCGGAGTTGCCGGTGGCGTCCTCGGCACCATCGCGGTGGCCGGTGCCGCCGGACCGGCCAACGCCGAGCCGGTGACCGAGACCATCGAAATGCCCACCCTGGGCTCGCTCGACGTCGGTGGCCTCGCCAGCGCCGTCGCCGCCTCCGCGGAGGCGTCCCAGCAGGAGGCCCTCGACCAGAGCCTGGAGAGCCAGGAGAACCTGGCCCTCCAGAAGGCCGCCAAGGACGCCAAGAAGGCCAAGGCCGAGGCGGACCGCAAGGCCGAGGCCGAGCGCGCCGAGAAGGCCCGCGCCAAGGCCGAGCAGGAGCGCCAGGAGGCCGCCGCCCGCGCCTCCCGCGACAGCGAGCGGACCCAGCTCTCCGCCCAGTCGTCCGGCGACACCTCCGGCTCCTCCGTCGGCGAGAGCACGCAGGCCCCGACCGGCTCCGCCGCCGCGATCGTCGCCTTCGCCCGTGCCCAGGTCGGCGACGCCTACGTCTCCGGCGGCACCGGCCCCAACTCGTGGGACTGCTCCGGCCTCGTCCAGGCCGCCTACCGCGAGGCCGGCATCGACCTGCCCCGCATCTCGTACCAGCAGTCGAGCATGGGCACCTCCGTCTCCCTGAGCAGCCTCCAGCCGGGCGACATCCTCTACTGGGGCAGCCGCAGCGGTTCGTACCACGTCGCCATCTACGTCGGCGGCGGCAAGTACGTCGGTGCGCAGAACCCCTCCACCGGTGTGGTCGAGCGCTCCCTGGACTGGGACATGCCCTCGGGCGCGGTCCGCATCCTCTGATCTCCGCACGACGA
This sequence comes from Streptomyces sp. NPDC104202, assembly GCF_055584185.1. Lineage (NCBI taxonomy): Bacteria > Bacillati > Actinomycetota > Actinomycetes > Kitasatosporales > Streptomycetaceae > Streptomyces > Streptomyces sp. NPDC104202. Next base: position 40,885 of record NZ_JBVJMN010000049.1, read on the forward strand.
AGGGCCGTCACTCCTCGGGGGAGTGACGGCCCTTCGTCGTGCCCGCCGCCGGGCGGGGACGTCAGTGGCGCAGCGCCTCGGCCGGCTCGATCCGGGCGGCCCGCCAGGCCGGGTGGAGGCCGGCCGCGAGCCCGCTGACGAGGCCGAGCGCCGGGGCCGCCACGACGGCCGGCGGAGGGACGACCGGCGTCCAGTGCCGCACCAGCGCCACCCCGACCACCGCGCCGACGCCCAGCGCCGTGCCGACGAGCCCGCCCAGGGCGCCCAGAACGCCCGATTCCGCGAGGAATTGAGCGGTGATGTGCCGTCGGCCGGCCCCCAGCGCGCGGCGCAGCCCGATCTCGCCGGTCCGCTCCAGGACCGCGACCAGGGTGGTGTCGGCGATGCCGACCGCCCCGATGACCAGGCAGACCGCGGCGAGCAGGAGGAACAGCTGGTCGAGGTCGCCCGTGACGCCGGCCCGCAGGGTCCTCGGGTCCGGCGGCGGCACCGCCTTCAGGTACTCCGGACGGTCCGGGCGGAGCGCGACCGGCGCCTCGTCCGCGATCTGCCGGGCGGCCCCCGGTTCCGTGGCGACGAGCATCCGCGCCGCCCCGTCCGCCGGCGGGCCCCAGATCCGCTCGGCCGTGGTGCGGGGCACCGCCACCGCCATCAGCAGGTCCGGCCGGCGCCGTACGTCGTCGACGATCCCGGCCACCGTGAACGGCTCGTCCCCGATGAACACCGCGGGCCGCGTCCGCAGGGTGGTGATGCCGAGCCGGGCGGCGGCCGACGAGCCGAGGACCGCCACCGGCTGCGCCGTCGCCGAGGCGAACCCGTCGTACAGCCGGCCCTCCGCGACCCGGGGGACGGCGGCCCGCAGCGCTCCCGGCGAGGCGGCGACGACGTCGATCCGTTCGCCGTCGGCGCCGTCGCCGACCGGTGCCGCGCGGACGGCGGTGCCCGGCGCGAGGCGCACGGTCCACAGGACACCGGCGTCCCGCACCCCGCCGAGCCGCTCGATCCGGGCGTCCGCGTCGGCGGGGAAGGCGGGACCGGCGAACGCGTCGTGCTCCCGGGCGACGTCCTCCACGGTGACCTCGGTGGCGGTCAGCAGGTCGAAGCGGGAGTCGATCCGCGCGGACGCCGTCGCCGTCAGGCCGAGGACGGCGACGAACGCGCCCACCCCGAGGACCGTGCCGAGCGCGGTGAGCGCCGACCGCCCGGGGCGCCGCACCAGCCCCGCGACCGCCTCGGAGAGGACGTCGCGCGCGGAGAGGCGGGAGCGCTCCAGGGCGCGGGGGGCCCGGCGGGGGCACCTCATCCGGGACTCCGGTCCGGCTCCGCACGGGGCGGTTCGGTCAGGACGCCGTCCCGGATCGTCACCGTGCGCCGCGCGCGGGCGGCGACCTCGCGGTCGTGGGTGATGACGAGGACGGTCATGCCGGCGGCGTGGAGCTCGCTCAGCAGCGCGAGGACGGTCTCCGCGTTCCCGGAGTCGAGGTTGCCCGTGGGCTCGTCGCAGAGCAGCAGCGACGGTCGGGCGGCGAGCGCCCGGGCGATGGCCACCCGCTGGCGCTCCCCGCCGGAGAGCCGCGCGGGGAGGGCGTCCGCGCGGTGGCCGAGCCCGACCCGGTCCAGGGCCTCGCGCGCCCGCCCCTCGCGTGCGGCGCGGGGCACGGCCGCGTACAGCGTGGAGAGCATGACGTTCTCCGTCGCGCTGCGGTGCGGCAGGAGGTGGAACGCCTGGAAGACGAAGCCGACGCGGCGGCCGCGCAGCGCCGTGCGCTCGGCGTCGCGGAGGGCCGCGGTGTCGATGCCGTCGAGCAGATAGCTGCCCTCCGTGGGGGCGTCGAGCAGCCCCACGACGTTCAGGAAGGTGGACTTGCCCGAGCCGGAGGGGCCGACGACGGTGACGAACTCGCCGGCGTGGACGACGAGTTCGCAGGGGCGCAGGGCCTGGACGGGCGGCGGGCCGGGGTAGGTGAGGCCGACGCCGCGGAACTCGACGACGGGGACGGCGGGGGCGGGGTACGGGGTGCGCGGCGCGGGCCCTCGGTCCCGCGCCCGGAGCCGTCCGGGCGGGGTCACGGGGCTCCTCCGGTCTCCGGGCCCGCGCCGGTGGCCGCCACGCCGGTCACCACGGTGTCGCCCTCCCCGAGGGCGGCCGGGACGCGCGGGACGACCTCCACGTACCCGTCGCCGAGCGTGCCGGTCCGGACCTCGACCGGCTCCTGGCGGCCGCCGCCGCGGACGGCGGTGACGACGGTCCTGCCGTCCGCGCCGGCGGAGACGGCGGTGACGGGCACGACGAGGGCCTCGCCGTCGGTGGAGGCGGCCTCGACGGTGAGGCGGACCTCACGGCCGGCGAGGTCCGCCGGGAGCTCCCGGTCGGGGGTGACGGTGAGCAGGTGGCCGGCGGGGCCGTCGGCGGCGGGGGCGGCCGCGTCCCCGGCCTCCTCGGGGCCGGGCACGCCGTCCGGTGGCGCGCCGTCGCGCCGTCGGGTGGCCGTGCCGGCGACGGAGGTCACCTCGGCGGTGACCTCGGTGCCGGTCTCCTCGTCCAGGACGCGCACCGTCCGGCCGGCCTTGACCATGCCCTTCTGGTGCTCCGGGAGGTAGCCCCGGACCATGAGCCGGCCGGAGGAGAGGGTCATCGGGGAGCCGTTCACCGGGGAGCCGGGGACGACGTCGACGGCGGCGACCCGGGCGGGGAGGCGCTCGACGAAGACGATCTCGGCGGCGGGGACCATGGGGCCGGCGGCCGCCCTCGCCGCGGCGAGCACGGTCCGGGCGTCGGCGAGGTCGGCCGCGGCCCGGTCGCGCGCCTTGCGCAGCGCCCTGAGCGCCGGGGCGTCCGGCGGGGCAAGCAGGGCGTCGCGGGCGTCCGGCGGGGCGAGCAGGGCGTCGCGGGCGTCCTCGGCGGCGCGTTCGGCTCCGGTGACGGCCCGGCGGGCGGCGTCGACGGCGGCCCCCGCGTCGTCGACGGCGGGGCGGGGGTCGTAGCCGGCGGAGGCGTAGAACTCCGTCACGGCCTCCTTGGTCCCGGCGCCGAAGGTGCCCCGGGGGTCGCCGCCGCTGCCGTGGCCGAGGGCGGCCAGCGCGTCCTGGAGCTGGGCGACGTCGGCGCCCGTCGCCCCCGGCCTGAGGTCGCGGTAGACGGGGAGCCGTCCCCGCAGCACGAGGACCGGGCGGCCCGACACCTCCAGGACGACCTGCCCGGGGCGGACCGCCGCTCCGGCGGCGACCGGCACCTTCGTGACGACGGCGGCGCCGCCCTCCGCGGCGGGGGGCGGTGCGACGCGGACGGTCTGCCCGGCGACGACGGTCCCGCGCAGGACGACCGTCTCGTGCAGCACGCGGCGCTCGACGCGGGCGGTGAGCACGTCGGGCGGCGGCGGTCCGGCGTCGGCGGCGAGCTGCGCGGGCGAGGTGACGAGGGTGCCGGCGAGGACCCCGGCACCGGTGAGCAGCACGGATCCGGCGACCAGGGCGGCGACGCCGGCGACGCCCCGCGCCGGGCGCGGCCGGCGGTCGGCGGGCGCGTGGTCCCGGGGGGAGGTCTCAGCCACCGACGACCGCCCCGCCGCGGTCGCCGCCGGGCGCGGGGGCGTGGGTACGGGGGGTCTCGGGGCGCGCGGGGGCGGCCGGGAGTCGGGTCATCGGTGCGGTCCTTCCGGGGGTTTCCCGTGACCCTAGCCATGCGGGCGATCGTCCGGTGCCAGGTTCAACAGACAGCGTTATTCAGCCAGTTACCGGGTGTAAACCGTGGCTTCTCTGGCGCGAACAGCCATAGACCGGGGGCGATTTCATGACGTGTACTTCTCAATCGGCGCCGCACGGCCCCCGGGCGTCCCGCGGCCCCGTCCCGCCCCGCTCCCCCCGCCCTCCCCTCTCGTCCCGAAAGGCCACGGCATGCAGAGCACGATCGCCCGGCGCGCCCTCAGCACGGTGGTCGCCCTGACCGCCCTCGGAGCGGGCGTCCTGACCACCGGCGGCACCGCCGCGGCCGAGACCAAGAACGGCGAGCTGGAACTCCGCGAGTTCGGCCTGTTCTACAACTCGTCCCTGCTGGGCTCCGTCTTCGACCTCTACCTGGCCGACTCGAACCTCGCCGACGACCGCTTCGCCGGCTTCGGCACCGGCCAGGGCCAGATCGTCGACAACAACGCCGCCTCGTACTTCAACCGCGACCGGGTCGTCTGGTACGTCTACACCGGCGCGTTCGCCGGGGGCGTCGAGGGAAGCCTCCCGGCGAACTACTACGGCAACGCCTCCGCGACGTTCAAGAACCAGGTCTCCTCGGCGTACCACTACAAGGCCCGCTGAACCGCCCCTCGTTCCGCCCGGACCACCGGAGCAGCCCCATGCGCCCCCGCGCCCCGCACGCCGCCGCCGTCCTGCTGGGCGCGGCGCTCCTCACCGCCTGCGCCTCCGGCACCGACGGCCCCTCCGCCCCCGCCCCGCCGCCCGACGTGACGGACGCGGCGCGGCTGACGTACCCGCTGGACGGCTACAAGCCCACGGACGAGGAGAGTCGCGGGATCGAGCGGGCCCAGGCGCTGCTGACCGCCGACTGCATGCGGCGGTTCGGCTTCTCCTACCGGCCGCCGGAGCAGCCCCGGCCCGTCCGGTCCGGCACCGCCTCCCGCTACGGGCTCACCGACGCCGCGACCGCCGCCCGGTACGGCTACGCGCCCCGCGGCGGGGCGCTGCCCCCGGCCAAGGCACCGGCGGACGAGGGGCTCGGCGCCACCGGCGAACTGGTCCTGGGCGGACCGCCGCTGCGCGGCCGCGTCCCGATGAGCCTCGCCGAGTCCGAGCGGACCGACAGCGGCCGGACGGTCAACGGCCGGAAGGTCCCCGTCGGCGGCTGCGGCCGCGAGGGGTTCCTGCGGATGTACGCGCCGGAGGACGGCGCGGTCGACGCCCTCTTCGTCTTCCGGCTGGAGACGGAGGCGTACACCCGGGCCCGGCAGGACCCGGGGGTCGCGCGGGCCGTCGGCGACTGGTCGCGCTGCATGGCGGAGAAGGGCTACCGGACCGACGACCCGGTCAGCCCCCAGCAGGACCTCGGACTCCCCCGGGACGCGTTCGGCGGGCCGAGGGCGGTCGCCGCCGCCGCGCAGGACGTCGCCTGCAAGAAGCGGACCCGGCTCGTCGCCCTCTGGTACGCCGCCGAGGTCGGCTTCCAGAAGGAGGCCGCCGAGCGGCACGCCGAGGCCCTGACCCGGGCCGGGTCGGAACTCGACGCCCGGATCCGGCTGGCGGCGAGGCGCAACGGCTGACCGCCCCGGAGCGGCACGGCCGGCCGTCGGCCCCGCCCCGGTTCAGGCCTTCGGAGCGACCTTCGACAGGCCGTTGATGATGCGGTCCATGGCGTCGCCGCCCGTCGGGTCCGTGAGGTTCGCGAGCATCTTCAGCGTGAACTTCATCAGGAGCGGGTGGGTCAGACCGTGCTGGGTCGCGATCTTCATGATCTTCGGGTTGCCGATGAGCTTCACGAAGGCGCGGCCCAGCGTGTAGTAGCCGCCGTAGGTGTCCTTCAGGATCTGCGGGTAGTTGCGCAGCGCCAGCTCGCGCTGGGCGGGCGTCGCCCGGGCGTGCGCCTGGACGATGACGTCGGCCGCGATCTGGCCGGACTCCATGGCGTACGCGATGCCCTCGCCGTTGAACGGGTTGACCAGTCCGCCCGCGTCGCCGACGAGCAGCAGGCCCTTGGTGTAGTGCGGCTGGCGGTTGAAGGCCATCGGCAGCGCGGCGCCGCGGATCGGCGTCGTCATGTTCTCCGGGGTGTAGCCCCAGTCCTCCGGCATGGAGGCGCACCAGGCCTTGAGGACCTCGCGCCAGTCCAGCTCCTTGAAGGCGGAGGAGGAGTTGAGGATGCCCAGGCCGACGTTGGACGTGCCGTCGCCCATCGGGAAGATCCAGCCGTAGCCGGGCAGCAGCCGGTCCTGCGGACCGCGCCGGTCCCACAGCTCCAGCCAGGACTCCAGGTAGTCGTCGTCGTGGCGCGGGCTGGTGAAGTACGTGCGCACCGCGACGCCCATCGGGCGGTCCTCGCGCCGGTGCAGGCCCATGGCCACGGAGAGCCGGGTCGAGTTGCCGTCGGCGGCGACCACGAGCGGCGCGTGGAAGGTGACCTCGCGCTTCTCCTCGCCGAGCTTGGCGTGGACGCCGGTGATGCGGCCCGTGCGGTCGTCGATGACCGGGGCGCCGACGTTGCAGCGCTCGTACAGCCGCGCGCCGGCCTTCTGCGCCTGCCGGGCGAGCTGCTCGTCGAAGTCGTCGCGCCTGCGGACGAGTCCGTAGTCCGGGTACGAGGCGAGGTCGGGCCAGTCGAGCTCCAGGCGGACGCCGCCGCCGATGATCCGCAGGCCCTTGTTCCGCAGCCAGCCGGCCTCCTCGGAGATGTCGATGCCCATCGACACGAGCTGCTTGGTGGCGCGGGGGGTGAGGCCGTCGCCGCAGACCTTCTCGCGGGGGAACGCCGTCTTCTCCAGGAGCAGGACGTCGAGCCCCGCCTTGGCCAGGTAGTACGCGGTGGTGGAACCCGCCGGGCCCGCCCCGACGACGATCACATCTGCGGTGTGCTCGGAGAGGGGCTGCTCAGTCACGGCGGGGTCTCCCGAAGGTTCGGCGTTGAGGACGTATCGCAGTCTATGGCGGGCGGACCCGGCGGAAACGGAGGGCCCTCGCCCGCCCCGCCCCGCTGCCCCGCTCCCGCCGCGTGCCCGGACCCGGCCCCGGGCGCGGGCGCGGGTCAGTCGGTCTTGAAGCCCCGGTGGAGGGCGACGATGCCGCCGGTGAGGTTGCGCCAGGCCACCTTCGACCAGCCGGCCTTCTGCAGCAGCCCCGCCAGGGTCGGCTGGTCCGGCCAGGACTGGATGGACTCGGCCAGGTACACGTACGCGTCGGGGTTGGAGGAGACGGCGCGGGCCACCGGCGGCAGCGCCCGCATGAGGTACTCCTCGTACACCGTGCGGAACGGCGCCCACGTGGGGTGCGAGAACTCGCTGATGACGACCCGGCCGCCCGGCTTCGTCACCCGGTACAGCTCGCGCAGCGCCTGCTCGGTGTCCTGGATGTTCCGCAGCCCGAAGGAGATGGTCACGGCATCGAAGACGTCGTCGCGGAAGGGCAGCTTCGTGCCGTCGCCCGCCGTGAACGGCATCCACGGGTGCCGCTTCTTGCCGACCCGCAGCATCCCGATCGAGAAGTCGCAGGGCACGACGTACGCCCCCGCGCGCGCGAACGGCTGCGACGAGGTGGCCGTGCCGGCGGCGAGGTCCAGGATCCGCTGCGCCGGGCGCGCGTCGACCGCCTTCGCGACCTCCTTGCGCCAGCGCCGGTCCTGCCCGAGGGAGAGCACGTCGTTCGTGAGGTCGTAGTTCGCCGCCACGTCGTCGAACATCGTGGCGACTTCGTGCGGCTGCTTGTCCAGGGATGCTCGCGTCACCCGGCCATTGTGGCAGCCGCCGGATTTCCCCCTCGTACCGCTTCGACCTTTTCGGCCCGGGACCTACCGGCGGCGGAAGACCAGGCGGCCGGCGAGGACGGTCGCCACGCAGGTGGCGGGGCCCAGGCGGACGAGGGAGGCCCGGTCGGGGACGTCGAAGACGGCGAAGCGGGCCGGTGCGCCGGGGGCGAGGCGCGGGAGGAGGACGAGGGGGCGGGGCGCGAGGGACGGCGGGCCCGGCAGGGAGGCGGGGCGCTGCCCGACGGCGAGGCCGGCGCGCCGGACGGCGTCCTGGGCCGCCCGGGAGCGCAGGTCGCCGGCGACCGCCACGGCGCCGTGGGCGAGGAGGCGCTGGACGCCGCGGCGGGCGGAGGCACCGAGCCGCGCGGGGTCGGCGCGGAAGAGCTCCCGGGCCCGCTCCCCCGTGATCGGCGCGGTGCCGAACGTGTCGGCCTCGCGCGGGTCGGGGTGGTAGGTGCCTTCGAGGAGTTCGGGCCCGTACGGGTTGAGCAGGCCGGGCGTGAGGATGCCCGGCCAGCGGCGCAGCCGGGCGTCCTCGTGGGCGGCGGCCAGCTCGTCGTAGGGGCCGACGGCGGCGATGCGGTCGCCGTCGGCGAGCACGGCGGTCTCGGGAGACGCCTCGGCGACGTGGAGGGTGAGCACGCGCGTCAGTTCGCGTCGAGGAGCTTCAGCTCGGGATGGGCCGTGCCGCCCTCGATCGCCGTGGACGAGATGTGGGAGGCCACGCGCTCGTCGACCGGGTCGTTCGCCGGGTCGTCGTGGACGACGATGTGCTCGTACGTCGTGGTGCGCTGCGCCGGGACGCGGTCCGCGGTGCGGATCATGTCGATCATCTCGCGCAGGTTGGAGCGGTGCCGGGCGCCGGCGGAGGAGACGACGTTCTCCTCCAGCATGATCGAGCCGAGGTCGTCCGCGCCGTAGTGCAGGGTCAGCTGGCCGATCTCCTTGCCCGTGGTCAGCCACGAGCCCTGGATGTGGGCGACGTTGTCCAGGAAGAGCCGGGCGATCGCGATCATGCGCAGGTACTCGAAGAGCGTGGCCTGCGTGCGGCCCTTCAGGTGGTTGTTCTCGGGCTGGTAGGTGTACGGGATGAAGGCCCGGAAGCCGCCCGTCCGGTCCTGCACGTCACGGATCATCCGGAGGTGCTCGATCCGCTCGGCGTTGGTCTCGCCGGTGCCCATCAGCATGGTGGAGGTGGACTCGACGCCCAGCTTGTGGGCGATCTCCATGATCTCCAGCCAGCGCTCGCCGCTCTCCTTCAGCGGGGCGATCGCCTTGCGCGGCCGCTCGGGGAGCAGCTCGGCGCCGGCGCCGGCGAAGGAGTCGAGGCCGGCCGCGTGGATGCGGGTGATCGCCTCCTCGACGGAGACGCCGGAGATGCGGGCCATGTGCTCGACCTCGGAGGCGCCGAGGGAGTGGATGACCAGCTGCGGGAAGTCCTTCTTGATGGCGGCGAAGTGCTTCTCGTAGTACTCGACGCCGTAGTCCGGGTGGTGGCCGCCCTGGAACATGATCTGGGTGCCGCCGAGCTCCACGGTCTCCGCGCAGCGGCGCAGGATGTCGTCGAGGTCGCGGGACCAGCCCTTCTTCGTGTCCTTCGGCGCGGCGTAGAAGGCGCAGAACTTGCACGCCGTCACGCAGACGTTCGTGTAGTTGATGTTCCGCTCGATGATGTACGTCGCGATGTGCTCGGTCCCCGCGTACCGGCGGCGGCGCACCGCGTCGGCGGCCGAGCCCAGCGCGTGCAGGGGGGCCGAGCGGTACAGGTCGAGCGCCTCCTCGGGGGTGATCCGGCCACCCGCGGCGGCGCGGTCGAGAACGGACTGGAGTTCGGCCTTCTCGGTCACCGGGTGCGTCCCTTTCGGAGGGGTTCTGATCGACCGAACCAGCCTACGCCAGCGGTCCCGGCGGCTTCCGCAGGGTGCCCGGTGGACGGTCGGCGGCGGTCGGCCGGGCGGCCGGGCCGTACGAGCGGCGGGCGAATGGCCGGTGAATTGCCGGGGCCGGGCGAATAGCCGCGGCGGCCCGGGAACCCGGCATTCCGTGCCCTTCGGGCCGGGCCGGGCGGTGGAATGCCGCCGCCCCTGTGCCGGGGGCCGCGGCATTCCGCGACGCCGTCCGCGGGAACCGGGGCGGCGTCATTCCACGGGGGCCCGGAAAGGGGCGGCCGGGGAGCCCGCCGGAGCGGACCGGTATTTCTTTCGGGTAATTCGGCGGCGGCGCGGCGCCCGCTTATCGGGGGCCCCGCGCCTCTCGCGTCCCGGCGCCTATCGGTGCGCCGGCGGCAGGAGCTCGACGGTGACGTCGGCCGGGTAGCCGGTCGTCGCGCCGGTCCTGCGGGCGAACTCCCGGACCCCGGCGAGCTGCTCGGGACCGAAGCGGAAGTCGAGGGTGCGGAAGTACCGCTCCAGGAGTTCGGCGTCGAAGGTCTCCCAGCGGGCCGCCTGCTCCGCGACCTTGGCGACCTCCTCCAGGGAGAGGTCGCGCGAGGCGAGGAACGCCTGGTGGACCTCGTGGACGGTCTCCGGCTCGCGGGCGAGGAAGTCCTTGCGGGCGGCCCACACGGCGAAGACGAACGGGAGGCCCGTCCAGTCCTTCCACATCTGCCCGAGGTCGTGGACCTGGAGGCCGAGCCGGGGCGCGTCGTGCAGCGAGGCCCGGAGCGCGGCGTCGCCGATGAGGACGGCGGCCTCGGCCTCCTGCATCATCAGGCCGAGGTCCGGCGGGCAGGTGTAGTAGTCCGGCGCGACCCCGTACCGCTCGGAAAGCAGCAGCTGGGCGAGGCGCACGGAGGTGCGGGAGGTGGAGCCGAGCGCCACGCGCGCGCCGTCCAGCTCCTCCAGGGGGCGCTGGGAGACGATCACGCAGGACATGACGGGGCCGTCGCAGCCGACGGCGATGTCCGGGAGGGCGACGAGCTCCGACGCGTTGCGGAGGTACTCGACGAGGGTGATGGGGCCGATGTCGAGATCGCCCCGGACGAGCCTCTCGCTGAGCTTCTCCGGGGTGTCCTTCGTGAGCTCGAGGTCGAGGAGCGTTCCGGTCCGTGCGAGCCCCCAGTAGAGGGGCAGGCAGTTCAGGAACTGGATGTGTCCGACGCGGGGCCGGCTGCGCTGGTGGTCATCGGTTGCATTGTCCACATCGTGAGGCTAGACCCGTCTCGCCCCGTGGGCATCGCCGGGTCTCCGGCACGCCGTCGGCGGCGCCCCGCCGGGTGACCCGCGTCAGCACGCGGAAGAAGATCAAACATGTGGGTGACGTGATCTTTCCCTCTACCGCCGCGAGCGTCCTGCGTGCTACGCTCAACGCAAGTTGCAGTTTGGTTTCCCTTGCAGTACAGAGCCTGCGGAGCATGTGACCCGCAGGCTTTTGTAGTTTTCAGACTTGTTTGCAGGTTCTGGAGCAGGGCGACCCTTTGGCCCATAGGAGGGCTCATGGCTACCGGAACCGTGAAGTGGTTCAACGCTGAAAAGGGCTTCGGCTTCATCGCCCAGGACGGCGGCGGCCCGGATGTCTTCGTCCACTACTCCGCGATCAACGCGAACGGCTTCCGTTCGCTCGAGGAGAACCAGCTCGTGACCTTCGACGTCACGCAGGGCCCGAAGGGCCCGCAGGCGGAGAACGTCTCCCCGGCCTAAGGTGCCTGGGTCGGCGAACACGCACGACTAGAGCAGTACCCAAGGAGCCCCGCTCCGTGCCTCCGGGCACGAGCGGGGCTCCTGCCTTTCCCGCCGGAGCCTCGCGGCGGGACCGGACGTAGCCGCATGCTGTCGCACGCTCACGTTCCGCGTTCCCGCGGCGAGCGCGTGCCGCGGAGACCGGCCGCGAGAACCGCCCCCGTTCCGCCGCGGTTACGTAGGCTGGACGCATGACCGAACGGAAACCTCCCGGCGTCGACTTCGAGTCATTCGTGGACAAGCAGATCCGCGAGGCGGCGGAGCGCGGCGAGTTCCGGAACCTGCCCGGCTTCGGCAAGCCCTTCGCGGACGACTCGGCGCCCTACGACGACCTGTGGTGGATCAAGGGCAAGATGCACCGCGAGGGCGGCTCGGTCCTGCCCCCCTCGCTCGCCCTGCGCAAGGAGGCCGAGGACGCGTCGGAGGCGGTGGCCGCCGCCGTCTCCGAGAGCCAGGTCCGGCGCATCCTCGGCGAGATCAACACCAAGATCGCCGAGGCCCTCGCCCGGCCGCCGGCCGGTCCGCCGCTGGGCCTCCGGCCCTTCGACGTCGAGGAGACGCTGGAGCGGTGGCGCGAGGAGCGGGCGCAGCGGGAGGGGCCGGCGTAGTCCCGCGCCGCCGAGGGGGGTGTCGTGCCGGTCGGGGCCACGTCCCGCCCGACCGGATCTCCGGGCGAGAGGAGCCCCCATGAACAGCGCCGGTCTGCTGGTCGACTCGTTCGGCCGGATCAGGGAGGTCGTCCACGAGGCCGTGGAGGGCCTGGACGACACGGAGCTCGCCGCACGGGTCACACCGGACGCCAACCCGGTCGCCTGGCTCGTCTGGCACCTCACCCGCGTCCAGGACGACCATCTCGCGGACGCCTTCGGCACCGGCCAGCTGTGGACCTCGGAGGGCTGGGCGGACCGCTTCGCCCTGCCCTTCCCCGAGCGCGCCACCGGGTACGGCCAGACGCGCGCCGAGGTCGGCCGGGTCCGGGCCCCCGCGGAGCTGCTGCTCGGGTACCACGACGCCGTCCATGCCCGGACCGTCGACCTGGTCGGCGGGCTGACCGACGCCGACCTGGACCGGATCGTGGACGACTCCTGGGACCCGCCGGTGACCCTCGGCGTCCGGCTCGTCTCCGTCATCGCGGACGACCTCCAGCACGCGGGCCAGGCGGCGTACGCGCGGGGTCTGCTGCACGCGAGGACATGACGCAACCATCCGGGATCCCCGTGTGTCTGACGGTGCGACACGTGGGGACCCCCACGTGTGCGTGCCGAGGGCGCCGCTGACCGCACGCCGCGCCCTCCCCGGGGGAGGAACGTTTCATCTTGTCGAGCACCGCCGCATCCCGCCGCCGCATCACCGCGGCCGTCACCGTCACCCTCGCCGTCACGCTGGGCGCCGCGGCCCTCGGGGCGCCGGCGTTCGCGGCGCCTGCCGCGGTGTCGGCGGGCCAGAGCACCGCCCGCGTCGTGCCCTTCCCGAAGGGCACCGAGATCGTCCTCGCCGGAACCACCGGCTTCCTTTCCGCAGACGGCACGTGGACCGGGTACGACGGCGTGACCGCCAAGCGCCTCCTCGGGAGCAACCGGCAGCCCTCCGGCGCGCCGAACGTCCTGGCCGAGGACGGGGCCTTCTGGTCCCACCTCGTGGACGTGTCGACCGGCAAGGAGCTGTTCGGCGTCAACAGCCAGTACCAGGGCCCCATCGGCCGGTACGTGGGCGGCGCCGGACGCGCGCTCTTCACGGTCACCACCAACGACACCTTCCTCATGCACACCCGGTCCGGCACCACGACCACCAGCCGCCCGGTGAGGGGACTGCACGCGGACGCCTCGGGCTTCACCGTCCGGGCGGGCGACGCCACGCACGGCGTCGTCGACTACGCGGCACCCGTGGAGGGGGCGGAGAAGCACTTCCGTGGCCTCGTCGACCTCGCCACCGGTACCGTCGCCGAGACCTACGAGGTGCCGAAGGCCACGACGGGCAACGTCGCCGTCTCCGCGCAGCGCCTCGTCTGGTCCGAGGGTGACGAGGTGGTCGTCACCACCCGGGCCACCGGCGCCCGGCAGCGCTTCGCGGCGGACGCGAAGGGCGCGCCGATCCGGGTCGGCCTGCTCGGCGACTGGATCACCTACGTCCCGCTCAACGCGGCGGAGTCCGACGGTGTCTTCGTCCCCGGACCGCTGACCGCCCGGGCGTTGACGACCGGGGCCACCCGCACCTTCCTCGCGTACGCCTCCTCGGCCGCCGACGCTCCCGACGGCTCCCAGCTCGTGCGCGGCGGCACGAAGGAACAGGGCGAGGGCCTGTACCGGATCGCGCCGGGCGGCGACGGGGCCCCGGTCTCCACCCTCGTGGCGTCCACCGGACAGCCGACCGGCGAGCGCAGCCGGATCGAGCTGGTCAAGCACACCGTGCCCGCCGTCGCCGACCTGGACCGGCCCGGCCCGGCCGAGCTGACCTGGACGTTCGACGGCGAGACCGCCTTCGGCAGCGTCGAGATCCGTCATGTGAGGTCCGGCCGCGTGCAGACCCTGGTCGACACGTTCAGCGCGTCGAGCCCCGCGGTGATCGACCTGCGGAACCCCTCGACCGGGGTCGCCCTCCCGAACGGCGACTACACCTGGACGATCGACGTCGGCGAGGCGTACCCGGACGAGGCGACCGGCAAGGAGCACCTGCCGCTGCGCGTGTCCGGCACGTTCCGGATCACGCGGACGACCAAGCCGCACGACTTCGACGACAACGGCTCGGCCGACCTCCTCGCGCGGGACGCGAGCGGCACGCTGTGGAGCCGGCAGGGGCTCGGCAGCGCCGTGAAGGTCGGGACCGGCTGGGGCGTGTACGACCGGATCGAGGCGGCCGGGAACCTCGGCGGCTCCGCGGTGGGCGACGTCGTCGCCCGGGACAGGACCGGGGTCCTGTGGCTGCACAAGGGCATCGGGGACGGCGGGTTCGCGCACCGGATCCGGGTCGGCACGGGGTGGAACACCTACGGTCTGCTCGCGGGCGGCAGCGACGTGACCGGCGACGGCAGGCCCGACCTCCTGGGCGTCAACGCGGCGGGCGTCCTCTGGGTCCACCGGGGCACCGGCAGCGAGACGGCGCCGTTCGCGGCCACGCGGAAGAGCGCCGGCACCGGCTGGGGCGTCTACAACGAGATCGCGGCCGTCGGGAACGTCGCCGGAGCCGCCGCGGGCGACCTCGTCGCCCGTGACCGGGCCGGGGTCCTCTGGCTCCACCTCGGCAAGGGCGACGGCACCTTCGCGCCGCGCGTCCGGATCGGCGCCGGCTGGAACGAGTACAGCCGGCTGGTCGCCATGGGCGACGCCGACCGCGACGGGCGCAACGACCTGGTGGCGTACAGCCCGGTCGGCGACACGGTGTACCTCTACTCCGGCACGGGCAGGTGGCAGGCCCCGTTCAAGGGGCGCGTGAGCACGGCGTACCGCGCCGAGGGCGCCACGTACGACCACTGGTCCTGACCGGCCGTCATCCGCCGGTGATGTTCGGCCATCCGGTCGTACAACCACACCTATGGTTCAACAGTCTTACCGGGCGGTACGCACGCGTGCGTACCGCCCGGTTCTCCTGGAGGAACTCCTTGGCTTCCGCACGCTTCCCCCGACGGCGCCTGAGCGCGTCCGTCGCCACCGTCCTCGCCGTGACGCTCGGCGCGGGCGCGCTCGCCGTCCCCGCGGTCTCGGCCACGCCGCTCCCGGCCGCCGGGGCGAGCGCGACCGGAACGACCCAGCAGGCCGCCGTCGCCTTCCCCGAGGGCGCCGTGATCATCGCCTCCGGCACGACCGGCTTCCTCACCTACGACAAGGCCGTCCCCGAGTACCGCTGGACGCCCTACGACGGCGGCGCGCCGACCGTCCTGCCCGGCACCCCGGCCACGACGGGCACGGGCAGCGGCGACCTGGTCGTCTCGGTCGCGTCCGACGCGATGTCGCTGCGCGACATGGGGACGAACACCACGCTCCACAGCGTCTGGCTGGGCACCCTCGACGGCCCCGGCGGCGAGGGCAGCGTCACCGTGGCCTTCGGCGGGGCCGCCGGCAGCGCCCTCTTCACCACCGTGAAGACAGGCTCCGGCCTCTCCCTCGTCCAGCACGTCAAGGGCAAGGGCCCCGTCACCGTCACCGGCCTGCCCACCGGTCTGCAGTACGCCAGGGTGCACCCCGGCACCGCCGAGCACGCCCTGGTCACCTACGTCACCGCCGCGGGCGCGCGCCACCGCGCGGTGCTCGACCTCGCCACCGGCGCGGTGACGGAGACGTACGAGACCCCCGCGTCCGCCTACTACGGCGACGTCGCCGTCTCCGCGACCGGCATCGCCTGGGTCGAGTACGACACGAACGTCCACACGGCCCGCGTGGTGGTCCGCGCCCGCGGCACCGGTACGAGCGCGAACGACACGATCGTGCCGCTCGGCGAGACCTGGACGCTCGGCGCGATCGAGATCGGTCTCGTCGGCGACCGGCTGACCGTCTCGCAGCGCGGCGGCCTCGACAGCGCCGCGCCCGACCCGCTGCACGCGCTCACCGCCCACAGCCTCACGGGCGGCGCCCCGGTCCCGCTCCTGGACCACATCACCTCGGCCGTCGCCACGGCCGACGGCGGCCAGCTGGTGCGCGGCGGGCGGATCGACGGCGGCGAGGGGCTCTACCGGATCGCCCCCGGCCAGGACGGCACGCCCGTCGCCACCCTCGTCGCCTCCACCGGCAAGCCGACCGGGCTGGCCTTCACGAAGCCGGCGGACGTGCCCGCCACCGTCGAACTCGACAAGTACCGCGGCAACGTCACCTTCAGGTGGCACCTGAACCGCGGCAACGCGGACTACCGGGTGACCCTCCGCCACGTCCGGACCGGCAAGAGCATCACCGTCTCCCGTCCCCAGGTCGGGACCGACCTGATCGCCCACTTCGACTGGCGCGGCGACCTGTTCGACACGACCGGGCCCGTCCCGGAGCTGAGCGCCTACAACGGCGCGTACACCTGGGAGTTCACCGCCACTCCGAACAACGGCATCGGCGCGCCGGTCTCGGCCCAGGGCACCTTCACCGTCGTCCGCAAGGCCAACCCGCACGACTTCGACGACAACGGCTCCCCCGACCTCCTGTCGCGGGACAGCGCCGGTGTCCTGTGGCGGGACAGCACCTTCGACAGCCCGTACACCCACGAGATCATCTCGAAGCGCTCGCGGGTGGGAGCCGGCTGGAACGTCTACGACAGCGTCGAGGCGGCCGGTGACATCGCCGGCTCGGCCGTCGGCGACCTCGTCGCCCGCGACAAGGCCGGCGTCCTCTGGCTCTACCAGGGCGACGGACGCGGCAGCTTCACGACCCGTACCCGGATCGGCGGCGGCTGGCAGGTCTACGACCGGATCGCGGCCGGCAGCGACCTGGACGTCGACGGCCGTCCCGACCTCGTCGCCACCGACAAGGCCGGCGTCATGTGGCTCTACAAGGGCACCGGCAAGGCCAACGCCCCCTACGCGGGCCGCACCCGCGTCGGCGCCGGATGGAACGTCTACGACCACCTCACCGCCACCGGCGACCTGTACGGCGTCGACGCCCCCGCCGGCGACCTCGTCGCCCGCGACAAGGCCGGCGTCCTCTGGCTCTACGAGGGCGACGGACGCGGCAGCTTCCGCACCCGCGTCAGGATCAGCGCCGGCTGGAACGTCTTCTCCGACATCGTCGGCTCCGGCGACGTCAACCGCGACGGCATCCCCGACCTCGTCGCACGCGACGCGGTCAACCACCACGCCTACGCGTACCTCGGCACGCACATCAAGGGCCGGCCGCTCGACAAGCCCCGGCTGACGGAACTCGAGGCGAACAAGGCGTACAACCTTTTCTCCTGACTGATTGTCTGATCGGACGGTATGCACGGACATGTGCGTGCCGTCCGATCACTCCTCGAGGAGAAACCCGTGGCCCCAGGCACGACCCGACGCCGGCTCACCGCCGCCGTCGTCACCGTCCTCGCGATCACCGCGGGCGCGGCGTTCACCACCGTCCCGGCCGGCGCGACCCCGGCGGCCGGTGCGGTCTCCGCCTCCCCGGCGGCGGACACGGGGCCGGGGTACGTGCTCGGCGCGAACGTGGACGTCGTCAGCTGGGGCAGCAGCGGATTCCTCGGCTCCGCCAGCAGATCCCTGTACCCCGAAGGGGTGGAGACCGTGTACCGCTGGTACCGGGCGGACGGCACGTCGACCTTCCTCGCGCGGTCCCAGGAGGGGGAGCAGATCATGACGGGCGACCTCGGCGGCTCCGACATCGTGACGAAGAAGTCCTATGTCTCGGACAGCACCCTGATCGAGCTCCGCGACATGGCCGCGCCCACCGGCACGGCCCCCGTCGTCTTCGACCTCAGTGCACTGGGTTCCGAGTACACGTACCTGGCCACGGCGGGCTTCGGCATCCTCGTCGAGGTGGGACCCACCAACGGCCCGAAGGAGCTGCGTCTCCTCACCCGGAGCGGCGCCACGGTCTCCGAACGCAAGATCACCGGAGTCCCGGCGACGTTCGGCAGTGCCGTCGGAGGGGTGGCCGGGACGACCGACGCGGCAGTCCTCTCGTACTACCCGGTCGGCGGGGGCGGCAAGACCGGTGTGATCGTGGTCGACCTGACCGCCGGCGCGGTGACGCGTACAAACGAGCCCCTGCCGTACGGCGCGGACGGCTACCGGCGGGCGACGGCCTCACCGACGAAGCTCGCGGTGTGGCGGGGCGCGGACCTGGTCGTGACCGACCGGGCCACCGGGACGGACACGTCGATCCCCGTCGGCCGGGCCACGGCTCCCGCGCTGGTCGGCCTGCTCGGCGACTGGGTCGCCTACGGCACGCGCACCGGCCCGTACGCGTACCAGGACGGCCCCCTCGAACAGTTCACGGCCCGTTCGCTCACCGACGGCCGGACGGTCGGGCTGCTCGACTCCGCGACGGGCGAGGTGGTGCGCGCCCCGGACGGCGCCCTCCTCGTCGAGGGCCGGACCGCCGCGAAGGGCGAGGGCGTCTACCGGATCGCGCCGGGCGCCGACGGCACCCCGGCCGCCGAACTCGTCTTCGCCACGGGCAAGTCGGCTCCGCTGGCCGTCCTCTCGACGGACTTCGCCCCCGTCCTCGACCTCGACGCGGCGCGGTACGGGCGGCTCGACATGCAGTGGACGCTGTCCCACAGCGCGTTCTCCTACACCCTGGAGATGATCCACAAGCGGACCGGCGAGAAGTTCGTCCACACCGGCAGGGACGACGTCTACACCTACGGCAGGCTGGCCTTCTCCTGGGACGCTCGGGCCGCGGCCGCCGCGAGTCTCAACGGCGGGAACCCGTTCAACGGCGACTACACCTGGAACCTGACCGTCACGCCGGACAACGGCGTCGGCCCCGACGTCCACGCCACCGGCGAGGTCAGGATCGTCCGCAAGCCGAAGATGCACGACTTCGACGACAACGGCTCTCCCGACGTGCTCTTCCGCGACGAACTCGGCTATCTGCGGAGCGTCGACACCCGGTACGACACCGAATCCCGGCGAGTCGAGTCCACCCGCTTCACCCAGTCCTTCGGCGGCGGCTGGAACGGCTACAAGCTGATCGCGGCCGTGGGCGACGTCGCCGGGACGACCGCGCCCGACGTCGTGGGCCGTGACGCGGCCGGCGTCCTCTGGCTCCACCAGGGCACCGGCGACACCGACAGCCCCCTCGCCGACCGCGTCCGCATCGGCGCCGGCTGGAACGCCTACACCCAGCTCGCCGGCGGCAGCGACGTCACCGGCGACGGCCGCGCCGACGTCCTGGCCACCGACACCGCCGGCGTCATGTGGCTCTACAAGGGCACCGGCAAACCCACCGCACCCCTCGCCAACCGCGTCAAGGTCGGCGCCGGCTGGAACGCCTACAACCAGATCACCGCCGTCGGCGACGTCGGCGGGGCTCCCGCGGGGGACTTCGTCGCCCGCGACAAGGCCGGCGTGCTCTGGCTCTACCTCGGCCGGGGCGACGGCACCTTCACCACCCGCGCACGACTCGGCGCCGGCTGGAACCAGTACAGCCGGCTCGTCGGCGTCGGCGACGCGACCGGGGATGGTCGCGCCGACCTGTACGCCTACGGCCCGAACAACACCTCGTACGTCTACGAGGGGACGGGCTCCCCCTCGTCGCCCTTCCGGGGCCGGACGCCCACCGACCTGCTGATCTTCCGCGGCACCGGCGGCGACCCCCTCGTCAACCACGTCACCTGACAGCTCGTGACGGCCCCCGCCCGCGCCCTGCTGTTCCGATCCGAGAGGAATCGATTCCCTTGTCTCCCTCCCGCACAGCACGACGACGCCTCGCCGCCGCGGTCCTCACCGCCCTCGCCGTCACCGCCGGTACCGCGGTGACCTCGGTCCCGGCCACCGCGGTCCCGGCCGCCGCCGGGACCGCCGCCGTCCCGGCGGCGGATCCCGCGCCCGTGCCCGCGGTGCCGGCCACGACGTCGCTCCTCGGCTCGGGTCCGCACGGCTTCCTCGGCTCCACGGAGTACTACGACAGCGAGGGGATGTTCGGCTACGACTACGTCTGGTACCGGCCGGACGGCACGTCCACCCTGCTGTCCAAGGCGTACTCCGGGGGGCCCGCGACCCCGAACGGGCTCGTGTCCGACGTCGTGGCGGTCGCGGACGACCACGACTACCGGGTGATCCGGCTGCACGACATGGCGAAGCCGGCCGGTACGGCCCCGGTCGTGATCGACCTCAAGCAGCTGGGACCGACGCACAAGTTCGTGGCGGCGTACGGATCGACGCTTCTGGTGGAGGTGGGGACGTACGACGCGCCGAAGGAGCTGCACCTGGTCACCAGGACCGGGAACACCCTCGACGACCGCAAGGTCACCGGCGTCCCGGCCGACATCGGCCAGGTGGCCACGGCGAGCGGAGCGGACGGCACCGCCTTCGTCACCTACCGGCTGCCCGGCGCGGGCTACACCAAGAGCGCCCACGCCGTGATCGACCTGGCGTCGGCCGCGGTGACACGGACGTACCCGCCCCTGACCTCCGGGAACGGCGGCTACGGGAACGCGGCCGTCTCCCCGGAGAAGCTCGCCGTGTGGAAGGGCGCGGACCTGGTCGTGACCGACCGGGCCACGGGCACGGACACCTCGGTCACCGTCGGGCAGGCGGAGGGCGCCTCGACGCTGGGCCTGTTCGGGGAGTGGGTCGCCTACGGCACGTCCACGGCGCCCGGCGGGGGAAGGGCGGGCGACCCGCTGCTTCCCCTCACCGTCCGCTCGCTCGCCGACGGCCGCACGGAGCGGGTGCTCGACCGGGTGTCCGGCGTCGTCCCCGGTCCCGACGGCACCCTCCTCGCCCGCGGCGGCACGGTCGACGGGGGCGAGGGCGTCTACCGGATCGCCGTCGGCGCGGACGGCACCCCGACCGCCGAACGCATCGCCTCCACCGGCGAGTCGACCGCGCTGACGTTCCTCTCCACGAGCATCGGACCCGTCGTCGACCTGGACGCCCAGAACAACCGCGTCTACCTGAACTGGAAGCTGTCGCACGGCCACTTCACGTACACCGTGGAGCTGATCCACCAGCAGAGCAGGCAGCGCTACCACCACGAGATGTCGAGCGACTACGGGAGCTTCAACTTCCTCTGGCGCGGCAACTTCGCCCGGACCGAGAGCGACCCCGGCAAGGCGGCGTTCAACGGCGACTACACCTGGGAGCTGACCGCCAGGCCGACCAACGGCATCGGCCCGGAGCTGAAGCGGACCGGGAACTTCACGGTCGCCCGCAAGCCCCGGATGCACGACTTCGACGACAACGGCGCCCCCGACCTGCTCTTCCGTGACAGCCAGGGCACCCTGCGCCACCAGGACACCATGTACGACGTCTGGAAGAGCAAGGTCGTGCCGGCCGAGGACCCGGAGTACATCGGCGGCGGCTGGCAGGGCTACAAGCTGATCGAGGCGGTGGGCGACGTCGCCGGGACGACCGCGCCCGACGTCGTCGGCCGCGACACCGCCGGTGTCCTCTGGCTCCACCAGGGCACCGGCGACACCCGCAACCCCCTCGCCGACCGCGTCCGGATCGGCGCCGGCTGGAACGTCTACACCCAGCTCGCCGGCGGCAGCGACGTCACCGGCGACGGCCGCGCCGACGTCCTCGCCACCGACACCGCCGGCGTCATGTGGCTCTACAAGGGCACCGGCAAACCCACCGCACCCCTCGCCAACCGCGTCAAGGTCGGCGCCGGCTGGACCATCTACAACCAGATCACCGCCGTCGGCAACGTCGGCGGGGCCGCCCCCGGCGACCTCGTCGCCCGCGACAAGGCCGGCGTCCTGTGGCTCTACCTCGGCAACGGCAACGGCACCTTCGCCACCCGGGTCCGCATCGGCGGCGGCTGGAACCAGTACACCCAGATCGTCGGCATCGGCGACGGCACCATGGACGGCCGCGCCGACCTGTACGCCTACGGCCCGCAGAACACCTCGTACGTCTACCCGGGCACCGGCAGCTGGCGGACGCCGTTCGCGACCCGCGTGCCCACCGACGCGCTCGTGATCAACAGCTCCGGCTGGGGCATCGACCACGTCACCTGACGCCGCCCGTCGCCCCGCGTGCCCCTGACGCCCCACAGACACCAGAGGAAACGATCTCCTTGACCCGTTCGTACAGACCCCGCCACCTCGCCGCCGCCGTGACGGCCGTCCTCGCCGTCACCGCGGGCGTCGCCGTCACCGCGGCGCCGGCCACGGCCGCCCCGGCCGCCACCGCCTCCCCGCAGGAGGCGCGGGCCGCCGAGGCCGTGGCCACCCTCCCGAAGAACTCGCAGGTCGTCAGCGCCGGAACCACCGGGTTCCTCAGCACCGTCGCGACCCCGACCGGCTCCGAGTACCGCTGGACGGACTACACGACGGGCGCCACCAAGGCCCTCGCCGAGCCGCTGACCTCCTACCTCGGCAGCGGCTCCGACATCGTCTTCTCCCGCAAGGAAGGGGAGAGCGTCTACTGGATCAACGACATGGCCCACCCGAGCGGCATGCGCACGGGCATCACGGCGCCCGGCTCGTACTACGTGCGCGCGGCCGTCGGCTCGTCGCTCGTGGCGTCCTCGGTCAGCGAGACCCGCCAGCTCAGCGTCGTCCTGCTGCGCAAGGACAGCGGCACGACGGGCATCACCACCACCCCCGTGCGGACCGGCACCGACGGCAAGGGCATCCCCGCCGACGCGCGGCTCGGCAGGATCTCCCTGACGGCCCCCGGCATCGCCGTCCTGCAGTACTCCACGGGCACCCTCGACGACGCCCGGCACTACGCCGCCGCCGTGGACACCTTCACCGGCGAGGTGCTGGAGACGCTCCCGGCGAACGCCAAGCCGATCGCCGCCTCGTACGCGACCGCCACGCACTGGGCCTGGGCCGAGTACACGGCCCCCGACCGGATCCGCTTCGCCACCGCCCCGCGCGGCGGCGGCTCGCCCACGTACACCGACCTCGGGTACGTCGACGGCGGCTCCGGCATGCACGCGGGCATCGTCGGCGACTGGGCGACCTACGCCCGGCCGTTCGGCGGCACGGCCGACTTCCCGTCGGCGCTCTACCCGCTGACGGCGCGTTCCCTCGCCGACGGGCGGACCGTCAGGCTCCTGGACCACGTGGCCACCGTCGCCACCGCCCCCGACGGCTCCCTCCTCGTGCGCGGCGGCACCCTCGCCCAGGGCGAGGGCATCTACCGGATCGCACCGGGCGCCGACGGCACCCCGGCCGCCACCCTCGTCGCGGGCACCGACGCGCCGACGGCACTCAAGCTCACGGGCAACGACGTCCCGCCCGTCGTCGACCCGGACCAGAACGGCGGCACGACGACCTTCACCTGGGGCCTCTCCCGCGGCAACGCCTCCGGCACCGTCACCCTGCGGCACACCCGCACCGGCAGGACGGAGCAGATCAGCTTCTCCGGCCTCGGCGACACCGTCGCCAACACGGCCACGGTCCGCTTCAAGTGGCAGGGCACGCTCACCGGCTTCTCCGCCTACAACGGCGACTACACCTGGGACTTCCGTGCCAAGCCGAACAACGGCATCGGCCCGGAGGTGCGCCAGACCGGCGCCTTCAAGGTGGTCCGCAAGCCCGCCGGGCACGACTACACGGACAACGGCACCCCCGACCTGCTGCTCCGGGACTCCGCCGGCCGGCTGTGGCGCGACGACCTCGTCAAGGGCCAGTTCTCGGACTACATCCACGAGACCGAGCACAAGCTGCTCGGCGCCGGCTGGAACGCCTACGACCGGATCGAGGCCGTCGGCAACGTCGCGGGCGGCACCGCCGGCGACCTCGTCGCCCGCGACACCGCCGGCGTCCTGTGGAGCTACCTCGGCAAGGGCGACGGCACCTTCGCCACCCGCACGAAGATCAGCGCGGGCTGGCAGGGCTACAACAAGATCACCGGCGGCAGTGACGTCACCGGCGACGGCTGGGCCGACCTCTTCGCCACCGACACCGCCGGCGTCATGTGGCTCTACAAGGGCACGGGCAACTGGAAGACCCCCTACTCCGGCCGCACCCGCGTCGGCGCCGGCTGGAACGCCTTCAA
The DNA here is from genome assembly GCF_055584185.1 of Streptomyces sp. NPDC104202. NCBI lineage: Bacteria > Bacillati > Actinomycetota > Actinomycetes > Kitasatosporales > Streptomycetaceae > Streptomyces > Streptomyces sp. NPDC104202. Next base: position 64,604 of record NZ_JBVJMN010000049.1, read on the forward strand.
CCAGATCACCGCCACCGGCGACCTCGTCGGCACCGCCCACGGCGACCTCGTCGCCCGCGACACCGCCGGCGTCCTCTGGCTCTACCCGAGCACCGGCGGCGCCGGCTTCGGCGCCCGCATCCGCCTCGGCGCCGGCTGGGGCGGCTTCACCCACCTCGTCGGCACCGGCGACGCCGACCGCGACGGCCGCAGCGACCTCCTCGCCTACTCCCCCACCGGCGGCACGCTCCTCTACGTCGGCACGGGCAACCCGTCGGCGCCGCTCACCCGCACCTACACCTCGCTGTACCCGTCGGGCACGACCGCGTACAACCTCATCGGCTGAGCCCGTCCCGTCCGTCCCGTCCCCCGGTGCCGACACGCCGCGGGGACGGGACGGGCGCGAGATCGGGCAGGGACGAGAGCACGCACGAAACCATGGGGGACACCCACATGAAGCACGCACACACACGCCACGGCCGCCGGCTCGCCACGGCCGTCCTCGCGGTCCTCGCCGTCACGGCCACGGCCGGGACGCTGGTGACCGCGCCGGTGGCGGGGGCCGCCGTGGCGGCAGGGGTCCAGGACGCGTCGGCGGTGACGCTGCCGGCGGGCGAGGTGCTCGTCAGCGCGGGCACGACCGGATTCCTCACCTCGAAGGACGACGGGACCGGCGGGGCCACGCTGACGTGGACGAAGTTCGCCGACGGGTCGAGGACGCCGGTTCCGGGGGCGTACGGCCTCGCGACGCGCTCGGACACCGTGATCACGCAGGAGGACGGACAGTTCGTCCTGCGGGACATGGCCTCGGGCGGCTACCCCGTCTCCGTGAAGCCGGCCGGGCGCATCGAGGACTACATGGTCGTCGGGGCGGTGGGCTCGACGGTGTACCTGAGCGCGCCCAACAACAACGGCGCCCAGGACCTCTACCGGCTGACCCGGGTGAACGGGGTGCAGCAGCAGGAGAGGATCTCGTACCAGAACGACGCGCAGAACTTCCGGGTCATGGCGCACTCGGGCGCCGACATCCTCATCCTCTTCACCCGGAAGGGGAGCGGCGGCACCCCCACGTACTGGCAGGCGACGGCGAGCGTGCTCGGCGGCTTCATGCGGACGCCGTGGAGCACCGGGGCGCGCGTGTCGAGCGCGACCGCCGCGATCTCCCCGTCGTACCTCGCGTGGACGGAGTACCCGGACGGCGTCACGCGGCTGGCCGTGCAGAAGCGGAGCGAGTACGCCCCGTTCACGAGCATCAACCTGGGGGCGGGGACCGGTGGTGAGCTCGTCGGGTTCTCCGGGGACTGGGTGCTGTACGGGGTGCCGGGCGGGCTGAACGCGTCCGTCCGCAACCCGCTGCACGCGCTGACCGCGCGGAACCTCGTCACGGGGGCGACCACCACCCTGCTCGACCACTTCACGGCGGCGACGGTCACGCCGGACGGGATCGTCGTCCAGGGCGGCAGGATGACCGACGGCGAGGGACTGTTCAAGATCACCGAGTCCGCCACCGAGCCCCAGGTCGCGCTCGTCGCACCGACGCCCGGTGCCTCGTCGACGCCGACCGTGGTCGGCAGCAAGGTCCCGGCCGTGGCACAGCTGGACCGCGACGGCGGGCTCGTGCCGATGGAGTGGACGCTCTCGCGCTCCAACGTGACCCTCGACGTGACACTGCGGCACCACGCGACCGGGAAGGCGTTCACGAAGCGTCTGGTGGAGCCGTCGGCTCCGGCGCGGCTCACCTGGGACGGCCTGACGGGCGGGGTGAGCGCCCCGAACGGCGACTACACGTGGCAGGTCGTCGCGACGCCGCTGAACGGCATCGGCGGCCAGGGCTACGCGACCGGCTCCTTCACGGTGACCCGGCAGGCCAACCCCCACGACCTCACCGACAACGGCTCCCCCGACCTCCTCGCCCGCGACGCCTCCGGCACCCTGTGGCGCGACGACACCCTCGACTGGCCGGTGGCCGGCCAGGTGACCCCGGCGAAGCCGCGCGTGAAGATCGGTACGGGGTGGAACGCGTACAACCTGATCGAGTCGGCGGGGAACATCGCGGGCGCGCCCGCCGGTGACCTCCTCGCCCGGGACACGGCCGGTGTCCTGTGGAGCTTCCTCGGCAAGGGCGACGGCACGTTCGCCAACCGCGTCAAGATCGGCCCCGGCTGGGGCATCTACCCCACGATGGCCCCGGGCTCCGACCTCACCGGCGACGGCAAGGCCGACCTGGTCGCCACGGACACCGCCGGCGTCCTCTGGCTCTACAAGGGCACCGGCGCCTGGAACGCGCCCTACTCCGGCCGCACGAGGCTCGGCCCCGGCTGGGGCGTCTACAACCAGCTGACCGCCACCGGCAACATCTCCGGCGGCCCCGCCGGCGACCTCGTCGCCCGGGACGCGTCGGGCGTGCTGTGGCTGTACCAGGGCAAGGGCGACGGCACGTTCGCGGGCCGGGTGCGGATCGGCGGGGGCTGGAACGCGTACAGCCAGCTGGTGGGCGTCGGCGACGCGAACAACGACGGCCGCCCCGACCTCCTCGCCTACGGCGCCGCCGGCACCCACGTGTTCCTGGGCACCGGCTCCTGGTCGGCCCCCTTCACGAGGTCGACGACACCGCTGTACGCGGGCGAGGGGACGAAGTTCACCTCGGTGTCGTGACGGATTCCGCGACCGAGGGGTACAACCTTTCGAATCCCTCGTGAGTCCTGGGGGGGGGGGGGGGGGGGGGGGGGGGGGGGGGGAGGGGGGGGGGGGGGGGGCGGGGGGGGGGGGGGGGGGGGGGGGGGGGGGGGGGGGG